>JAONJW010000080.1 GCA_028377305.1 Prolixibacteraceae bacterium
TTTTGTTACTTTTGAAACAATTACACACGAATTAATCACATAATTCAGAACATTTAAGATGCAATTTAAAGATATCGTAGGACACCAATCCACCAAAGAAAGATTATCACAAATGATTCGAGAGGATCGTTTAAGTCATGCTCTGTTACTTACTGGTGCCAAGGGGATTGGAAAACTATCACTTGCCGTTGCATTTCTTCAATATGTTCACTGCAAAGCCCCATTAGAAGATGATTCTTGTGGCAAATGCAGTTCGTGTAAAAAGATTTCAAAACTTATCCACCCAGATATGCATTTTGTCTTTCCAATCGTTAAAAACAAAGGGCAAGAAATATGTGACCATTACCTTCCTCAATGGAGAGAAGCTTTAGGTGGGAACCCTTATTTATCTTTTAACGATTGGTTGGAGTCTATTGAGGCTGGAAATAAGCAAGCTATCATTTACGGAAATGAGAGTGAAGAGGTGGTAAAAAAGATCAACCTTAAATCTTACGAGGGGGGGGTATAAGTCCATGTTGGTATGGTTACCAGAGAAACTAAATTCCACGAGTGCCAACAAGTTATTAAAGCTTATTGAAGAGCCTCCACACAAAACTATAATGGTATTTGTATCGCAAGAAGAGAATAAAATTCTGCCGACCATTCGTTCCCGTATCCAAGAAATACGAAGTCTCGCACTAACGATGGAAGAGATGGAGCAATATCTATCGTCGACCTATCCAAATGCATCAGTAGACATGGCAGAAATAGCTAGGTTAGCTCAAGGAAGCATGAACCAAGCCATTAAAATTGTGGAAAGCCATAGTCAAAAAGAACAAAATTTAGTATCTTTTCAATCGCTAATGCGATTTAGCTATAGTCGTAAGATTGTAGACCTTATCAGTTGGGCTGAAGAGATGTCACAAAGAAACAGAGAAAGTCAGAAAGATTTTCTTCTTTATGCACAAAATATGATTCGTGAGAATTTTATCATGAACATGCAGCAGCCTGAACTTGTTTATTTAGATCAAGCACAAAAAGATTGGTCTAAGAAATTTTATCCATTCATCAACGATCGAAACGTTGAAATCTTAAACAAAGAGATGAATAATGCGTTTCGTGATATATCGATGAATGGAAATAGTAAGATCATTTTTCTCCATCTGGGATTAATGATCACCAAATATATACGTGCATAAATTGCACACTATTTTATTTGGGCTTAAATGATAAGCCCAAGCAAAATGTATACGGTAGTTAATCTATCAGTATACCTTTTTTAATCTCCCTACACTTCTTTTTGGATGTAATAGGGATCAACATATAGAATATAGAATATGAACTCTACAGATAATTCATGTAAGGGTTGCTCCATGGGGAAAGAGTCAAGAGCTTGTCCCAAACTACAAGTTCATGACTGGTTGAGCGACGTACCAAATACCTTCAACAGAGGAGAAATTGTTGAAGTCCGTTTTAAGAATACTCGAAAGGATTACTACTTTAACGTCCACGGTATTCACCTTGAAATAGGTGATATGGTGGCTGTAGAAGCTTCTCCAGGACACGATATAGGAATGGTTTCCCTGACAGGAGATCTTGTATTGAAACAAATACAGCGCCACAAAGTAACCTACATTGATGGCGAATTAAGAAAAGTATATCGTGTAGCGAAACCTGTTGACATTGAAAAGTGGGAAGAGGCAATGTCTCTTGAACACCAAACTATGTTGAAAGCACGAAATATTGCAGAAGAGCTACAACTTAACATGAAGATCGGCGATGTCGAATTTCAAGGAGACAAGACCAAAGCAATTTTCTACTATATCGCTGACGAACGTGTCGATTTTCGCCAACTAATCAAAGTATATGCAGAGACATTCCGCATTCGTATTGAAATGAAGCAGATTGGTGCAAGACAAGAAGCCGGTCGAATTGGTGGTATTGGTCCATGTGGAAGAGAGTTGTGCTGTAGTTCTTGGATGACAAACTTTGTTTCAGTTACAACCAATGCTGCTCGATATCAAGAGATATCTCTTAATCCGCAAAAGTTAGCGGGACAATGCGGTAAGCTGAAATGTTGCCTAAACTATGAGCTTGACTGCTACATGGATGCGCAGAAGGATTTTCCTTCAACACAAATTCCTTTGCACACAAGAAAAGGAAAATATCTATTCCAAAAAGCAGATATATTCAACCGTGTTTTGTGGTATGCTCTTGATGGTAGTGGACCAAATCGTATTGTTGCTCTTACTGTTGACAAAGTAAAAGAGATTATCAAAAAAAATAGAAATAGTGAATCAGTAGATGAGCTGATCAGTGATGTAGACGCATCAATGGTTATAAGCGAATCTACAGGTTATCAAAATGTTGTAGGTCAAGATAGTCTAGATCGATTTGATAAACTTGAAGATAAGCCTATCAGAAGAAAAAAGAAAGGTAGAAATCCAAGGAATGACAAAAAACAGCCACCTCGTAATCTAAAAAACAACAGAGGAGATAACGAGACACCTCATTCTATAAAACAGGAGAATAAAAACATAAAAGAAGAAGAAAGGAACCATAGGAATCGGTCGAACATTAAGAACAAACAAAGACCAAATGATTCTAAAGGGCCTAATAAACCCGAAGGAATGCATAAGCAGCATGTAAAAGAGACACCTAATGCCACAACGAAGGGTGGAGGAGAAAATAAAAAACGCCCTATTCAAAAAAAGAAAAAGAACTTTAGAAGACCAAAGAAAGATGATGCGTAAAGTACAACGAACGATCCTTTTATTAGGTATACTAACAGGGCTATATTCTTGTCAAGATGGTAATGTGTTTAACTCATACTACGGTATTCATAACGGACAATGGAACCAAGACTCTACCGTAGTATTTTCTCCTACTATTATATCTACAGAACAGCCTTTTGATATAGATATTAATATCCGTAACACCAATAGGTATGATTTCTCGAACCTTTGGTTATTTGTAAAAACGACCACACCAAGTGGCAAAGTATTTAACGACACGATTGATATCCCTTTGGCCGATGATAGAGGTAAATGGCTAGGAGATGGTCTAGGAGACACCTTTGAACAAAGCCATCCTTTCAAGATAAACACTCTACTTCCCGACACAGGAACTTATCATATTGAAATCTCCCAAGGGATGAGAAGTAAGATGAAATATATTGATGGTATTTCAGATATAGGATTAAAAATTGATTTAACAGAATATAGAAGTGGGAAAGAATAAACTAAAGAAATTTAGTGAGATGGAAACATTTCAAAATGTTTTTCAGAATGCTTATAAAGATTTACAGGAAACTCCTTTTGAACACAAAGGAACATGGGCTTCTTCTTTTTTTAAGAACGATAACCCTATTGTAGTAGAAGTTGGCTGTGGTAAAGGGGAATACACCGTAGGATTAGCAAAGCAATACCCTAATAAAAACTTCATTGGAGTTGATATTAAAGGATCTCGTATGTGGTTAGGAGCGAACGAGTCTGTTGAAAATAATATGACCAATGTTGCATTCATCCGTACCCATGTAGAACTACTTCACCTATTCTTTGGCGCAGAAGAAATATCTGAAGTTTGGATCACATTCGCTGATCCTCAGATGAAGCATACTAGAAGACGATTAACGTCGACACGCTTCATGGAGCACTATAGAGGATACCTTAAAACGGGAGGATTGATACATCTTAAAACCGACAGTGATTTTCTCTATACCTACACGGATATCATGGTAAAGGAGAATAACTTTAAAATCCTCGAGAACACAAACGACCTATACCACTCAGATATTGTGGATAACATTCTGTCTATTCGTACGTACTATGAGCAACAATGGCTAGATAGAGGTAAGACCATCAAATATATGAAGTGGGAGATGCATAGTAATTCTCTAGTGGAACCAGAGGTGGAAATAGAACTAGATGACTATCGTAGCTTCGGAAGAAGAAGACGAGAGTAATAATAATATTTAATCTGAGAGAAGTATCTCTCAGATTAAATGTTTCAAATTCTGATACGATATGACCTTTATTGAAAGAGTTTACTATGTTGTTCGACTCATTCCTCCGAGTAGGGTTACCACTTACGGGATGATTGCTAAGTTTGTCGGCACACCCAAAGCATCCAGAATGGTCGGATGGGCAATGAATTCATCACATAAACAAGAATCCTTTATTCCTGCACATCGCGTCGTAAATCGAAATGGACTCCTAACAGGCAAGGCTCACTTCAAGGGAAAGAGCATGGCTTCAAGGTTAGAAAAAGAAGGTATTGTTATCGAAAACGATCAAATACATAATCTAACCGAACTACTATGGGATCCATTTATTGAGATTCAGGAAGTTCCCAAAGACTTCTACAAAAATCTAGATATATAATCCTTAAAATCAATATTGGCACCAAATTCATCCTAACTTCCCAAAGTTATGACAGGTGTTTCCTTTTTGTACTCAATTGAGTACATTTAAAGGTGCATCGAAGATACTTCATCGATTTGCAATATTCGATGATTGAACGTCAAATGTTCTTTGTGGTAGCTTCGAGACAAGAGGTAAGGGAAACACGAAGGAATCCCCTATCATTTCAGATAGAGCCAGTATCTGAAATGATCTAACGAGACTGTAAAAGAAGTAGGTGTCTTTATGAATAATAACCATCCGACCTTTACATGCAATTAATTGAAAAATAATACTAGAGACTACTATATAGCAGGAACAGCCAAAGGAAGCTGATAGTTGCGTTTACGCTCAGTGTCGGTTGTGATTCCTTTTAAGAGCAGTGCAATCATAGAATGTAGTTTTTCATTGAAATTCTCTAATCCAAACTTACTTTGAACAATTGGCTGATCATAACCTTTGATTGCAATCACAAGGGTGTTCGCTACTAGTGTTGGGTTTGGAATATCAAAAATCCCATAACTAACCCCTTGCTTTAAAAATCGTTTGATGATTAGAATTTCATCCTCAAGATATCGAACTCTTAAAGGATTGATAAATTCCATATCATTGATACTAGATCCTTTAACGGCTTCATGTAAAGTAGCATACTGTCCAATACGAACAGTTCTTTCGTAGATATAACGATAGAGAGATTCTCTTGGGTCGACAATGTCTTTCAAGACACTCATGATGCCCACTGAAAGCTCCTTCGCTTCCAACTCAACCACCTCAGTATATAGTTCTTCCTTACTATCGAAATAGTAATAAAGAGAACTTTTTCCTTTTTTTGCATCTTTTGCAATATCCTCAAGCGTAGTTTTTTTGTAACCAAATCGCCCAAAAATATTCCTTGCCGACTGAACGATGAGATTACGTGCATCGTCCTTCAAATGCTCTTGTTCTTTCGTTTGCATATTCAAAAATACCTAATAAATAGCTTATTACAGAATAATATTACTCCAATTATATTATTCAATTAGATGAGTTTAGTTTTATTTACAGGCTTAGATGTTTTTAGTCTTAGTTTTAACGGAGCTAATCTGTTATTGGTTCAAAAATAATAAATTATGCTTCATTATAGGCAGTTTGCCTATTTTCAACAGTTATAAAATACAATAATCGTATCTTTGCAAAAAAGCAGGTCTTATTAAACAATATACAATCATTAGTTGTATCACTTTAAGTGTACAATATTGTATGCCTAAGACTAAAATAAATCATAGCAGCAAAGCATGGGTTACAAAAAAAATAAGAGCAAAAAAGGACGTAAAAAGCTATTTACCAAGAAAGATATTAAGAAGAGTATTGTAAAGATATTTCAAGAGAATGTCACTCGATATTATAACAACAAGCAACTTGCATCTATTCTTGGTGTAAAAGATATGCCGACTAAGCAACTTATTACTGTCGTACTATTTGAACTTGAGGATCAAAAGATGATTATTCAAGAAGCACGAGGTAAATATAAGCTTGATGCCAATGCTGGTTATGTAAATGGTAATATCAAAATTGCATCTAAAGGGAATGGAACTCTTATCACTGATGATGCGACAGAGCCTATCCTTATCTTATCCCACCATATGAATAGAGCACTACCTGGTGACCGTGTCAAGGTATTGCTTCATGCAAAATGTAAGCATAAGGAACAAACAGGAGAAGTTGTAGAAATTATTGATCGGAACGAGAAACCAATGGTTGGTATTATTCAAAGATCAAAACACTTCAACTTTTTTGTTCCGAATCAGAAGATGAACTTTGACATCTTCATTCCCAAAGATAAACTAAAAAAAGCTGAAGATGGTCAACGAGCATTAGTTCGCATCACAGATTGGCCTTCTCATGCAAAGAATCCATTTGGTGAGGTGGTTGAAGTTCTAGGAGATGTTGGAGACCATAAAGCTGAAATGAATGCAATCATTGCAGAATATGAACTTCCTACAGCATTCCCCGCTAATGTAGAAAGTTATGCACAAGGGATCGTAGATGGAATCACTGAAGAGGAGGTTGCAAGACGTTGGGACTTTAGAGGGACTACGACTTTCACTATCGACCCCAAAGACGCAAAAGACTTCGATGATGCACTATCGATTAAGAGGCTTGAAAATGGGAATTGGCAAATTGGAGTACATATTGCCGATGTAACTCATTATGTCCGGACAAAGACGCTATTAGAAGACGAAGCATACGAACGGGCGACGTCAGTGTATCTGGTAGACAGGGTGGTGCCAATGTTACCTGAGCACCTATCCAACGGTGTTTGTTCTCTACGACCAAACGAAGATAAACTGTGTTTCTCTGCAGTGTTCGAACTTAACAATGATGCCGAAATACAAAAACAGTGGTTTGGGCGTACTGTGATTCATTCGGATCGACGCTTTACGTATGAGGAGGCGCAAGAAATTATTGAGGGAGCAGAAGGGGATTTTAAACAAGAAATCATTACCTTAGATCGTCTTGCCAAAGAGTTGAGAGCCGATAGGTTTAATAATGGAAGTATTGGTTTTGAGAGAACGGAAGTCAAATTCAACTTAGACGAGCATGGCAGACCAACAGGTGTTTATTTCAAAGTGAGCCAGGATGCCAATAAACTTATTGAGGAATTTATGCTTTTAGCAAACAAACGTGTTGCTGAATTTATTGGAAAACAGCCTGGGAGTAAAACACCAAAGACATTTGTTTATCGTATCCACGATAAGCCTGATCCGGAGAGATTAGATAATTTTAATCGATTCATCCAGCGCTTTGGTTATGGGATACAGACAACGTCGCCTAAAAACATTGCATTATCCATGAATAAGTTGCTTGGTCATGTAGATGGTAAATCAGAGCAAAATGTGATTGAAACACTTGCAATACGTACCATGTCCAAAGCAGAGTATTCAACACATAATATTGGTCACTATGGACTACATTTTGACCACTACAGCCACTTTACTTCTCCTATTAGGAGGTATCCAGATATGATGGTACATCGTCTACTTGCAAGGTATCTTGATGGAGGCAGGTCTGTAATGGAATCAAAGTATGAGTCAATGTGTCAACATGCATCTAAAAGGGAGCAACGAGCCGCGAATGCTGAACGAGCTTCTATCAAATATAAACAGGTAGAGTTTATGGCTGACAAGATTGGTGCAATATTTGAAGGATCAATTTCAGGCGTTACTGAATGGGGTATTTATGTGGAGCTAGATGAAAATAAGTGCGAAGGAATGATACCGTTATCGATGTTGAAAGATGACTATTATCAGTTCGATGAGAAGAATTACTGTATCGTAGGTAAAGCCTTCAAAAATAAGTATCAAATGGGTGATAAGCTTCAAGTACGCATAGCCAAAGCAAATCTTGAAAAAAAACAGTTAGACTTTGAACTAGCTTAAAGTTCAATTCGTCAAGCTATTGACATCCATGTGATTTAAAAAAAATAAATTATATTTGTCTGTGAAAGCAGAAGGTATTAAATCAAAAGGCTTCATGAAGAACGAAAACGTGAACACCAAAAAAGATGCCGTTCGTGAAAATATATTGACGATTGCTCAAGATATTTTTAGTAAGTACGGTTATAAGAAAACCACTCTTGATGATATTGCGAATGCTGTACGAAAAGGTAAGAGCTCTTTATACTACTATTTCGATAGCAAAGAAGATATTTTTCAAGAAGTGATCAAAAAGGAAGCAGACATTCTTCGTCAAGAACTTTCTAAAGTACTTCGTAAAGACACAGACCCTGAGGAAAAATTAAGAGATTATATATTGACTAAGATAACCACTTATCGACAGCTTGCTAATTTCTATAATGCCATTGAAAATGATACAGCAGCCGTAAGCTTTGTAGAGTCGATGAAGGCAACATACGACCAAGAAGAGATACGTATGATGAAACGTATCTTGCTTGATGGCGCAAGAAGAGGTCGTTTTGCAATTCAAGATTTCACTCTTGCTGCAATTGGTATTACTACCGCAGTAAAAGGATTAGAGCTACCATTATCGGCTGGGACATATAAAGAAATTGATCTTGAAAAGAGTGTAGATGCCATATTACAAATCTTGTGTTATGGAATTATGAAAAGGTAACAACCTTAATGCTCACGCCCCCCTTCATATCTACAATAGTAGTTATGAAGGGGAGTTTTTCTTCTACAATGTTTTGAGCTTCTTATTTCAAATGTAATCCTTTCATCAACTGCGGATAGGCTCGATATTGAATCCATTGTGACAACTTCTTATAAGCAATAGCATATGCTTCATTTTTATCCATCGAGACACCATTACATCTAGAAATATTATGCTGCCAAATAACTCTTTGGTTGGTATCCTTTACTTCAACTTGACCTTTAAAATCAATCGTAAATGATCCATATCCATTTTTTGACACTGTTGGGTCAAGTTTTATTTCCATGGTATAGATATAACCTTTATTGACCAATTGACATAATTGTTCTTGTTGTATCTTAGATTCCCATTCGTTACTAAATCGTTTGGCGTATTCTCCTTTTGATCTTAATAATACTCTTATTTTTGGAGACGTTATGGACACTCGAGTGTTCCCTCTAATAGGAGATAATTGAGACACCTGCTTCCGGATATTAATGTCAGTTGTTAGTTTTCTGCTCCACCTTTTTAGATCTACTGTGGCACTTAAACTCAGCTCAGTGCCTTGACTCATCACATATGGCAGGGACGCAATGATCTCTCCATTCTGATCTGTAATCCCTTCAAACGCTTTCAAACCACTTCCACCATCAATAGCAAATATGACAGGGATAGAAGAGACAGCACCATGTTCTCCATTCCATAGTGTAAAACGCCTCATATCGGCACTCCATTTTGAGCCCCTAACAGCGCGGAATGATGGGGGTGATTGCCAGCGCAAGCTTCCAACAGCCTTAATCATTTCTGACCATATTTGTTGATCCAAACTAGAATCTAGATCTAAACGAGAGATCTCTTGCTTATATGGTAAATAAAAGTTCATTGCTGAAGACCATAGCTGCATCGCTTTGTTTAATTTACCTTGTTGATTTGCGATTTTACCTTGCTCAAATGCATCTCTTGCTTTACCTAAAGCAATTTTACTATCTCTTAACTGTTGTTCTTGGTACTTCGTTTTAGAAAGACGATAATAAGCCCAATACACATTATCATTTTCCCAAGAATCAACCAATTCAACCCCCTCAAGGTTGTGTGCACTTTCGGTAGTGATATTTGACTGAAAACGATGTTGTACACCATCTTTATTGTCTACGGATTGTAATGAACTATTGCTCTTTACAGCAACTGATATTGCAGACGATATTTCTGATAATGCACTTTTTTTTGCCGTTTCTCTATAGCCGTTTATATTATAAGAAGTCTTCTCCACACTTCCAAGACCGACATAATAAAAGTCAGAAATGGGGGTATTTTGAACCCATGATGGAAGTTCAACCATAGGGGTGATTACTTTCTTTGAACCAGAACAGCCTACTAGAATCAAACTAACCCATAAAACAATTAGAAATATAATGTTTCTCTTCATATCAAATCTAATTTTCTAATATTACCTGTTTGTCTCCATTATAGCGACATACTCCATCAGCAATTCTTTGAGATATATCCTCCACCGCTTTTTTTCTCATTTCTTGAATAGGGACCAAGTGGTCTCTTTGCTTAAACAAGACTCTAAGCTTTTTAATCGCATAATCAGAATCTGAAATTGTATCAGTATCACTATCTTTGTCGATATCATCAAAATATCCAGGGATAAGACTTCTAAAATCCCCTTTGTATCTCGCAAATACAACTCGATCCCTTAATGTTGACTTTTTACTATTGGTATATAAAACTTCTCCTGTCGCAGTCGATATCAGAGAGTAATGGTAGCTATATCTAAATTCTGAACTTGCTCTATACTCTCGATAATAACGTTTGTGATATATTGCTCTCTTTTTCTCATCCCCATTCTCATCCTTATAAGTTTCATAAGTCTTGGTATAAGCACACTTGTATATTTTCTCCAGATCCGATTCTATATATTGAACATCTAACAATCTTATTTGTAAAATTGCATTAGCCCCAATCCCATGTACATACCTGATGAACTCTGGCATATCCAAATGAAAGTATGCCTCTTTGGGATCTAATTTAACTTTAAAGAATGGAAGCTTTTTCTTTTGAATATAATCTGTAACCATTGGACGAATAGAGCCTGCTTCACGTCCCATAGCACCTGAATTTAAACTAGGAGTAACCACCATTGTGATGGTAGCCTGTTCTAAGGCCTCCTCCTTTAGAAGTTTCGAATCTTTATACTCCCCGGCCTCACGAAGTATCTTGTCAAAAGCATAATAAGCTTTACGGGGTGCACCTTCAATTAGAAGCTGTTGTCCATTACGAAAAATAGGTTCATACATCGCAGTCCTACGCTTCTCCTTCACCTGTCTATAATCTGGATTGAGCCTAAAAATCTTACTCATGATGGCTGCTGCGGTGGAGAAATCCTCTTCATCTAATGCTCTGACTCCTTTCTGATAGGATTCTGAAATAAATGCATCTTTCACCTCTTCGTAATAACTCTTCGATTTATCATCAAAATTAAGTCGAATACCTAATCCAATCAGATGTTTGTGATATCTAACTAGTTGTTCATATTTATCTACTGCACGCTCATTTTCTTGTTTATTATATAAATCATAAAAAGTATTTATGTAATCATCAAGAACCATTTGCCCGGTTCTTTTTAAAGCAATTTTAGCATCAACATTCTTTGAATTTTTCATTACAGAGATGCGATAATACTCTGCTGCTTCAATAGGCATATTAGCCTTCTCTAATGCATGGCCTTTCTTATACATCCTTTTAGACACACAAGATGTGATAAGCAAAACGAATAGAATGAAAGCAATTAAAACTGGGGATACTTTTTTTGAGAATATCATAGGATCTAATTTATTCCGTTGCAATAATAGAATACAAATTTACATAACATACCACTATAATTCTATAACATGAATATACATTCTTCGATCCGTAATACATAAAAAAAGCACTGAATTATAGAAGTTCCCTTCCATAATTCAATGCTTTTGAATATCCTATTTTATTTAAAGATACTAATTATCTTCTTTTGTCTCAACCAATTTTTTAGTACTTAACAGTCCACATGCAGCATAGATATCTTCTCCTCTACTTACACGAATAGTGGTGAGCAGCCCCTTTTCATTAAGTATATCTTTAAATGCATTCAGCCTTATCTCGTTAGTACCTTTTAAAGGCGTATCTGGTATCTCGTGAAATCGAATAAGGTTCATTCTACAAGGTACCCCTTTTAATAACGCAGTCAATGCTCTAGCATGTTTTGGGGTATCATTCAACCCCGCAAATACAATGTATTCAAACGATACCCTCCGTTGACCTGTAAAATCGTACTGTTTTACGAGCTCCACTACATCTTGTATCTTGTATGCCTTCTGAACAGGCATAATTTTAGCTCTCTCATCATCATAAGGAGAATGAAGGCTAATGGCAAGATGACATCTACTTTCATCTAAAAATCGTC
>JAONJW010000081.1 GCA_028377305.1 Prolixibacteraceae bacterium
AGACCCATCCAGATTCAGACCACTTGTCAAAAACCACTGTTGATGTAGGAGAAGCAGAGTTGTTACCAATTGTTTGTGGTGCGCCAAATGTTGCAGCAGGACAAAAAGTTGTGGTTGCAGTAGTAGGTACTATTCTATACGATGGAGATAATGAGTTTAAGATTAAGAAGTCGAAGATTCGTGGAGAAGTTTCGATGGGTATGATCTGTGCTGAAGATGAGATTGGTTTAGGTGAAAGCCATGATGGTATTATGGTATTGCCAGCAGATGCACCCGTTGGGCAAGCAGCATCAGAATATTTTAAAGTAGAGAATGAATATATTATTGAGGTAGACCTTACGCCTAACCGTGTGGATGGATCTTCTCATATCGGTGTTGCTAGGGATTTGGCAGCTTTCTTGAAACAACAAAATGAGGCGGTAACTTATCGTACTCCATCAGTAGATGCTTTTACATTGGATAACAATGAAATCCCCGTAACTATTGATGTTCGTAATGCAGAAGCATGTCCTATCTATACAGGGGTAAGCATTCGTGGAGTGAAAGTGGAAAGCTCTCCTGAGTGGTTGCAGAAGCGACTTATTGCTATTGGATTAACTCCGATCAATAATATTGTCGATATCACGAACTACGTTCTTTTTGAAACGGGTCAACCACTTCATGCTTTTGATATGTCTATGATCAAGGGTAATAAAATTGTTGTGGATACTTTGCCACAAGGAGTGAAGTTCACTACTCTGGATGAAGTAGAGAGAGAACTTGACCAGAAAGACCTGATGATTTGTAATGATTCTGAAGGAATGTGTATTGCTGGTGTGTTTGGAGGTCTTGATTCAGGAGTGAAAAATACTACTACAGATATTTTCTTAGAGAGTGCTTATTTCAATCCTGTGTATGTGCGTAAAACGGCTCGACGTCATGGATTAAGTACAGACTCTTCTTTCCGTTTTGAAAGAGGTGTAGATCCAAATGGAAATGAGTATGCATTGAAACGTGCTGCATTGTTGATACAAGAGATTGCAGGTGGTCAAATTACTGGTGATATTCAACGAGTTGTAGCCGATAATGCGCCTATAGCACCTTTTGATGTGTTGTTTAAACCATCAAATGCTCGTCGTTTGATTGGAAAAGATATTGACGATACTACTATCGAGAAGATCTTAGATGCCTTAGAGATTGAGGTGAATAAAACAGATGATTCTACGTGGGAACTTAAAGTGCCTGCTTATAGAGTTGATGTTCAAAGAGAAGCAGATGTGATTGAAGATATATTGCGTATTTATGGTTATAATAATGTGGAGCCAGGTACAGCAGTGAAATCAACAATTCAATATTCACATAAGCCGAATAAACATAAGTTGCAAAATATGGTTTCAGACTCACTTTCAGCCTGTGGGTTCAACGAGATCTGGTGTAACTCATTAGGAAAAGCAACAAATTACGATGGCTTAGAGTCTTATCCTGAAGCAAATTTAGTGAAGTTGTTTAATCCTCTTTCACAGGATCTAAATGTGATGAGACAGAACCTTCTTTTTGGAGGTCTAGAGTCTATTGAGCGTAATACAAACTTCAAGAATGGTGATCTATCTCTATATGAGTTTGGTAATGTTTATACTTATGATGAGTCTATAGATACAGATAACCCTGTGAAGAGATATCATGAGGAGGAACACCTTAGTTTATGGCTTGCAGGAAATAGAGATAACCAAGGATGGCAAGGAGAGGCTACTATGTCTTCATTCTATACATTGAAGTCATATGTGGTAAATATTTTTGAAAAATTGGGTATTTCACAGGATAAGGTACAAGTAAAGAGTTGTACTGAGGATATCTATAGTGATGCTATTCAAATATGTCAAGGACCAAAAGTGCTGGCTACTTTGGGATATGTTGCACCTGCTTTATTGAAGAAGAATGCTATTAAATCGACTGTATTCTATGCAGACATTCACTGGACTACTGTTCTAACAACACTGAAGAAGCAGAAGGTTCAATATACACCACTTCCAAAATATCCTTCTGTAAGAAGAGATCTTGCATTGTTGGTTGATAAGAATGTTTCATTCGATCAATTGAAAGCAATTGCATTGAAAGGGGAGAAAAACCTTCTACGTAAAGTGGATATCTTTGATGTTTATGAAGGAGAGCACCTTCCAGATGGAAAGAAATCATATGCATTGAGCTTTATCTTACGAGATGATAAAGGAACGCTAAAAGATAAGCAGATTGATAAGATCATGAGTAAGATGATTAAGTCGTTCGAACATCAAGTTGGAGCATCATTACGATAAGATTAACTAATCTCAATGGTGATATAATATTATAGGAGAAGGTCAATCGTTTGCGGTTGACCTTTCTTTTAGGGTAAAGGATTATAACACATAATTTAACGATCGAAATATTATGAGTGATAATAAAAAAGGAATTTTATTTGCTTGTTTCACGGCATTATTATGGGGTTTTCTTGCAATTATTTTGAAGATGGCTTCACAGTTTCTTGACTCTTATACTATCGTATTTGCTCGTTTTTCGATTGCTTTCTTGCTTCTTTTATCAGTTGTATTAGTCAAGGGTAGGTATACCACACTACAGATCTTCAGAAGACCTCCGTGGATGTTGTTGGCTGCAACAGTTTTTCTGTCGTTGAACTATTTTGGGTATATGCAAGGAATTCATTTGACTTCCCCTGGTAATGCACAGATTCTGATTCAGTGGGGACCTATACTTTTGGCCCTGTCAGGTATATTTATTTTTAAAGAGAGTCTAAGTAGATGGCAAGCAATTGGATTTCTTGTTGCATTATGTGGCTTTACCCTGTTCTTTCGGGAGAAATTAATACATCTTATTGACTCTTCTAATGAGTATATTGAGGGAAATGTGTGGACGCTGTTTGGAGGTACCATGTGGGCTATGTATGCTATTTTGCAAAAGAAATTGGTGCAACGCTTTAGCACAACACAATTGAATTTGTTTATTTATGGAGTGGCATCCCTACTCTTTTTTAAGCCTGCAGACATATCCCAACTAGGGATGTTGAGTGTTGTACAGTGGGCTATTGTGGTTTTTCTAGGCTTGAATACCCTGTTAGCTTATGGGGCCTTGGCTGAAGCATTAAAGTATACCAAGGCCAAGAATGTCAGTATTATTATTACGCTTAATCCAGTATTAACATTTATCTTATTGGGAATAATGAGTGAGATCGGTTTAAATTGGGTTGATCCAGAACAGTTGACGTTATTATCCGTTGTAGGAGCAGTCGGTGTTTTGAGTGGTGCATTAATGATTATTGGAGGGAAAAAATAGAGGAAATATATATGAAATATTTAGCATCAAATTTAAAGTATCTAAGAGCAGAATATCTGCTGTCTCAGAAGAAACTGGGAGAGAGAATAAAAATATCTGCCTCGTCTATTGGTTCTTATGAGCATGAGAAGAGTGTTCCTTCTCTTCGTAATATGCAGAAATTGGCTGCCACTTTTGATGTTGGTATAGATACATTACTTCATGTTGATCTATCGAAGGATAAGAGAGAACAATCAAAGGATGGAAGGAATATACGTGTTCTTCCTATAGTTGTAGCGAGTGACAATAATGAAAAAGCATCGATTGTTCCAGCGCAGGCTGCTGCTGGATATACAGAAGGTTATGCACAACCTGAGTTTGTTTCGAATTTGATGAATTTTGATCTTCCATTTCCGGAACTACAGAAGGAGCAGACTTATAGAGTTTTCCAAATAACAGGAGATTCGATGTTGCCTATCAAGAATAAATCGTATATTATTACTAGTTATCTTCAAAATTGGGCTGATGTAAAGTATGGTAGTCCTTATATCATCTTGACTAAAGAGGATGGGATTGTATTTAAGCGTATTGAGAAAAGTGAATCGGATCAACGCTTAAGGATGATTTCTGATAATAAGCAATATGAACCGTTTGAAGTGCATGTGAATGATGTTCAAGAGATCTGGATTGCTAAAGGAGTAATAGATTTCGATATGAACTAGATCGGTGGAGTGTAAAAAATAACGTTTAAGGAGACTCGATAAGGTCTCCTTTTTTGTATCTTAGAATCTAGATCAAGAAAATATTATCATATATTATTATGAACTCTCCCACTATCTCTAGTTATCATTTTAAGAAAGTCGAAATACAGTTTGAACTGGTTGATATTAAGAAGATTCTTTCGATGAAAGAGAAGTCGATGGCAGCCCATCGTTTGAAATTTCATCAAATATTAGTAATCACTGGTGGTGAAGGCTTCCATGAGGTGGATTTCAATAAAATAGCCTTTCATAAACATACAGTTATACCTGTTGCAATGGGGCAGGTGCAACGATTTGAAAAGAATAGTACCATGGAAGGGTATGCATTAGTCTTTACTTCTGATTTCCTTATTAAAGAGTCGTTAGACTACAACTACCTATTTAATTTCACAATATTTATTCATCATATTCATCCTATCGCGTGTGTTGCAACTGAACCTATAAGAGTCCTGATTGCAGAGATGCTACGAGAGCAAAGGGGGGTAGAATATTTCGAAAGAGAAGCTTATTTAAGAAATCTTCTCTTGGGTTTTTTGATTCAATTAGAGCGTAATAAAAGGTCTTATGTAAATATCGATTCGGATCAAGTTTTTGATTTGTACTTGAGGTTTAGACGAGAGATTGAAGATCATCTTAGTTATCAATTGAAGGTGGTAGATATTTGTGAAAAACTATCGGTCTCTCCTAAACAGTTAAATCGCCAATTAAAGCAGTATCATAATATTACAGCAAAGAAGTATGTTGATGAACGTATACTTCTTGAAATAAAGAGACTTTTAGCTTATTCTATGCTATCAATAAAAGAGATAGCCTATTCTATGGGTTTTGATGACCCGACTAATTTTACTAAGTATTTCAAGGGAAAAACTTCTGAATTACCCACTGTGTATCGGATGAAATATCAGTGACCTTTATTTACCATTCAATGTCTATAATTTACCTTTCCATAAGGCTCTAAGGGACTAACTTTGTGATATGTTTTTGACGAAGCAGTTTTATACGAATAAAGACTGTCTTGTTAAATGTTAATTTGTTTGTGCCAATAATTTTGATTGATATGGGGTTAAAGAAGAAGCTCTTTGCGAAGCGGATAGAGTCTGAGCTAAGTATTAAGAATGGGATAATAATTGTTGATCACAGCTCCTGTGATGGTTGTGGTATCTGTGTGCAGGTTTGCCCTTTAGGTGCTGTGTCGCTTAAAAAGATAACCAAAGATCAGGTTGAACAACTCTCATTTAAAGGACGATTAAAAGTGCGGATTAAAGGACCAAGTAAAGCATTTGTCGATCATCTTGTTTGTGTCGAATGTGGAGTATGTGTAAGAGCTTGCCATGAATTGGCTATGCATAAAGTTGCACATTGATAGGAAAAGTTTCTTCTGAATTAAATAACGTACTTATGACAACGAAAAATAATAATCCGAAAAATGAGATAAGGATCATATGGACGACACTTTGTGTCCTTGTGATGATCCTATGTGTTTCTTGTATAAAAGTGCCTAAGAATGATAACGGTGAGCACCCTAATCTAACAAAATTAAAAGCACACTCTTCAGAGTTTACACCAGAGATTATATCTCTAGGTAATAATGTCTATACGGCAGTCGGTTATGATGGGTCGAATAGTTCGATGATTGTTGGGAAAGATGGAGTAATAATCATTGATGCCTTACGTGCTTTGGGAGCAGCAGAGTTAGTGGCAACGAAGTTTAGGGAAATTTCCTCTAAGCCTGTAAAGGCAATTATCTATACCCATGGTCATGCGGATCATACAGGTGGAACTTCTGCTTTTATTACTCATGAGCAAGATGTGTTAATCATTGCACGGGAAGGGTTTAAAGAGGAGTTGCAAGAGCGTTCTCCTGTTGAGGAGGTGTTAAAAAGAAGAAATGCTCGCCAATTTGGTCGTAATCTTCCTGAAAGTGATGTTATTAACAGAGGTGTAGCTCCTGGGGTTACATCCATTGATCGAGTAGGAAAGGGGTATTTATCTCCGAATATAACATTTAATGATTCACTAAGAATAGAGGTTGCCGGTGTTGAGTTAGAGTTATATAGTGCAGATGGTGAGACTAATGATCAGTTATTTGTGTGGGTACCTCAGTTTGAAGCACTATTCGCAGGAGATAATTATTACAAAGCTTTCCCTAATTTGTATGCTATTCGAGGCTCTCAATACCGTGATGTTAAGGTATGGGGAGAATCAATATTGCGAATGAGCCATTTCCCTGTTGACTATCTAGTGCCTGGTCATACTCGTCCAATAAGTGGAAAAGTTTATGCTCATCAGTGCCTTGTTGATTATGGAGAAGCAATTCTAAGTGTATATGATCAAACAATTTTGTATATGAATAGGGGATTTACGCTTCAGCAGACTGTAGATCATGTCAGACTGCCTAAAAGGTTAGCAGAAAAGCCAAATCTACAAGAGTTTTATGGTATGGTACCTTGGGGCGTTCGTTCCATTTATCTTCATTGTGTTGGATGGTTTGATGGTGCCCCGTCTAATTTGCTACCTCTATCTGAGGCAAGTGAGGCTAAGCATATGATAAAGATGGTCGGAGGAGAGCGAAAGATGTTGCAGTTTATTAAAAATGCAATGAGAGAGTGTGATTATCAGTGGGCATTGAGACTTTCTGATTATCTTCTGTGTGTAGGATATAGAGATGATAAAGTGATAGATTATAGAATTAGCATCTTGAAGTGTCTAGCTTCTCAGCAATTGAATGCACCTGCTAGAAACTATTATCTTTCGTGTGCATATGAATTAGAGACCGATAGATAAAAAAATAAGGATGCTTCAAAAGCATCCTTATCTTATATCATTTTAGGAAATAGAATTACTTCTCGTCAGTAGTTCCATGTTCATTATCATCTCCAGAGATAGATCCTCTCATCTTTGTGTCCGCTTGGATATTCTGGTATTTCATATAATCCATAACACCTAGATTACCTGTTTTAAATGCATCTGCAATTGCTAATGGAACTTCAGCTTCCGCTTCAATTACTTTAGCTCTTGCTTCTTGAGCTTTTGCGATCATCTCTTGCTCAAGTGCAACAGCCATTGCTCTACGCTCTTCTGCTTTTGCTTGTGCAATGTTTTTGTCTGCTTCTGCTTGATCCATCTGTAGGTAAGCTCCAATGTTTTTACCTATGTCGATATCAGCAATATCAATAGATAGAATCTCGAATGCTGTACCAGCATCTAATCCTTTTTCAAGTACTACGCGAGAGATAGAATCTGGGTTCTCTAATACTGCTTTATGCGATACTGATGATCCAATTGAAGATACAATTCCTTCACCTACACGAGCAAGAACAGTGTCTTCTCCAGCACCACCAACCAGCTGGCGGATACTTGCACGAACAGTCACACGAGCTTTACAGATCAACTGGATTCCATCTTTTGCTACAGCAGTAACCGGAGGAGTGTTGATTACTTTAGGGTTAACAGACATCTGTACAGCCTCAAATACATCACGTCCAGCAAGGTCGATAGCTGTTGCTTCTTTAAAAGGAAGTTCAATACCTGCTTTGGAAGCAGAAACTAAAGCATGAACAACTAATGCTATACGCCCACCAGCAAGAAAGTGTGCTTCAAGGTCGTCTCTTTTAATATTTGCTAATCCAGCTTTGTGTGCTTCCACCATTGCTCTTACAATTACCCCTGGAGGTACTTTACGGAAACGCATTGCAAAAAGTTGAACAAGAGATACTTGAACTCCTGATGCTAAAGCTGTGATCCATAGTCCTACCGGTACTAGATAGAAGAATATAAGGATCAGAACGATAATGATTGGCAGTAATATTGCCAAAGGTATGATACTCGTCATTTTTGTTGGTATTTAATTATTATTATCAACTTCAGTTGGTTTGACATAAACTTTGTGGTCTGTAATTTTTACTACCTCAATTTTTATGCCTTTATCTATAACTCCTTCAGTGGAGTAAGTCTGAATCCGCTGTTCATTTAATATGGAGAATCCAACAGGTGCCATCCGTGTTTCAGAGATACCTATGTCTTCAACATTTACAGTAACATCTTCAAGTGGATCAACTACTCCATCAATAGTCGTATCTAATTTTGGGAAAAAATGTTTGGTCTTTTCAATAATGTATTTAACAAGAAGTGGAATAATAATAGCATATGTTCCCAAGGTAATTGTCGTTCCCCATATTCCGTAACTTGTATAACTATAATACAGAGCAAAACCAGCAACTAGCATTGCAAAAATCCCAGAGATAGATAATCCAGGAAGTATCCCTACTTCAATGATAATTAGTGCTGTAACCACTAGCAATAAAATAAATATAATTAAAATCGGGAGCATAGTTCAAGGTTTTAAATTTTTATCTTGTTAAATTTAATAAAAAAGACAATAATTAATCATTACTGTATCAATTTTTTTGCATCGACAAAAGATATTCTTTCTCCTTTATCATTTAATGCAACGGTGAATGCGTCAGAGAACCCTCCAGATCTTAATGAAGATTTTGCGGTAGCTGCTTCTTTAAGGTTGTCGAAGTGCCCAACAATATAGTAACGGGTTGTTCCTTTTGTATAGTAATGTAATGGAGCGGATACAGCTGTTGTAACTTTGTTTTTAACATCATTACTCACGTCCCCTTTTGATGCAATAATTTGAATAGCATAGTATGCCTTTGCAAGTTTGTGATTCGTTTTATTGCTTTCCTTTACAGTTTTATTTGAGCTACTGTTTTTTACAGTTGAAATTGGAGTGTTTTTGGTCGCGACTTCAAATGTCATATCTTCATCAAAGTTGACGGATGGAACATCCACACTCTCTACTTTGGTTTGTTTCTTTTTGTTATTAGTTGCCGCAATTTCGGTTGCTGCACTTTCGATTGCTGCGCTTTTGGTTGCTGCGCTTTTGGTTGCAGCGCTTTCGGTTGCCGCAATTTCGGTTGCTGCACTTTCGATTGCTGCGCTTTTGGTTGCTGCACTTTGGATTGCTGCACTTTGGATTGCTGCGCTTTTGGTTGCCGTGACAATTTTACTCTGTGTAGCCACTTCTTTCATTGTTGAATGGCTTTTTATTTCTGTCTTGTTCTCTTGTTTTTTTTGTTCGCTATTCGATGAGCTTGGTTTCATCTCTTTTTTAGGAGCCTCAATCGTATTTGTTGGTTGAGTTTTTAGAGTATCTTCTTTAACAGTCTCGAATAGAATTGCCTCTGGCTTATACTTCTGAAGTAACTTATTTGCGTATGTCTTTTGTTGATTTAACGAGAAGTCTTTCCAGTAGGTTTGCTCAACAACTTTAGATTGAGCAAAACGTTGTTGCTCTTTCTTTAGAAGAGGGTACAATTGGTGTTCAAGTTCTATGATTTGGTCTGTTAGAGACTGTCTTTTTGCTGCAGCCTCCGATTTAGAGTAATTATTTTGATCTCTTTCAATATCATTAAACTCTTGACGCAAACTATCAATCGTTTCAGAAAGACCAATCCTCTTCATCTTTAATTCTAATCCTTTTAGATATAATTGGCGTGCTGAGGATTCTTTAAAATCATTTACCCTGTGATATGTAAGGGTTGAGTTGATATTGAAATTGATATTGTAACTGTCTAGTTGAATCGATTTCGATGTAGTTTCTTCATCTTTTATATCCGTTACACCGCTTTCATCTTTTATCTCGTTACTAACTTGATCTAGATGCTGTTGCTCTTTCTCTTCTTTGATTCGTTCAACACGACTACGACCAACAGCTATAGAAAATGGGTTCTTTTTTTCATATGCAAGCTCTTTGAGTTTCTTTACATCAAGCTGCTTTTGTTCTTTCTTTTTTGACTTCTCTTCAAAGCGAGCATAAGCATCAATTGCTTTTTCAAACTGTTCAAATGCATGATAGGTTTGTCCAAGATAAAAAAGAGCATCCGCCGGTGTTTGATTGCTTATTAGTGCATTACGCAATGACGTGATGATGTCCTGATCAAATCGCCCAATTTTAACTTTTGTAACGCCATAGTAGTAGTTCATCAAAGGATCTGATGAATATAATTCGTGTAACTGAACAAATAGAGGATATGCATCCTGATAATTCTCCTTTTTGAAATAGGCTATAGCCTCCTCTTTAGCTCCTTGTTCTTGTGTGAAACCAGTGGAAATAAAGCATATCTGTAACAGAAAAGCCAGTATGAACACCTGATTGAATTTCAGCTTAATCATAGAATCAGTATATTTAAATTAGGGCTATAGTTCTGTTTGTATGTTTTGAAATATACTATAGACCAATTGTTTGCATGTTTTTACTAAGTATTTTTATGCTAATATAACGGTAAAACGTTAGATACACAAAAGATATGCTAACTACCTTTAATAAAACCATAATGTAAGAATAATGTTTTTTGATGTTCTAACCATATATGTCTAGGCTTTTGTTCGAGGGAGAGAATACGACTGATATGATAGTTATGTTTACTTTTTCAGCTTCATATTTTACGGATATATCACAAAATAAAAGAGGCAAACAGCTATCGCTATTGCCTCTTTTAAAAGAATTTTAAAATGAACGATCTATAGGAAGTTATTTTAAAAATAAACTATCCGTATCGTCTCTTTTCTATTTGCTTAGTACTTTAAATGTCTTTTGTTCTCCATTAGCAAATACAACTTTTACAAGAATGATTCCTTCGTAATTCATCGAGATAATCTCTTGGGTTGTATTTGAACTCACTTCTTTAAGAGATGTTCCAAGAATGTTGAAAATAGATACCTTTCTTAGTTGTTTGTCACTTGTAATATTAAGTTGCTTGTTCGAAACATATACGTTGCAAACAATCTCTTTTTCGATGTTAGAAGTGGCTACTGCCTCTGAGATTGGATCGAAACTTTTACCCCAAGGAGTATTTCCCCATTGTGTGTGATTTTGGTATGCCTGTAATGTTCCTTTAGGTACGATCAGTTCTGAGTATCTTTTGTCCTTTTCGGGTAGATTGTCATTGTTGAAGATTCCCAGAAATGGATTAAATGCATATCCCATAGGTCCTTCTGGCCCAGGTATAACAAAAGGGGCATTAGGATCAACTGGATTAACTAGCTGGCTGGGATCTAGTATTTTAGATTCAATCTTTGGGATGTTGGAGTGCCAAAGAAGATTGTCTCCTATGTATTCTATATCTGCAGGGATCACAAGAAGTGTAATACCAGATGTAAATCCAAAAACACCATCTTCCAAACGTTTTACTTTATTGTTTAGAATTACGGGTCCATTAAATTTAGTGGACTCAAATGCTCTTGCTCCAATTTTGATCAGATTTTTAGGCAATATGATATTTGATGTCAATCCAGATAGTTTATGACAAGCATCATCCTCAATCACTTTTAGGTAATTTGCTTTACCAAAATCCAATGAGGTTACCGCATCATTATTTATGGTGCTACCATTATCTGGATCAATCAGTTTTGTAATACTATAGACTTTTTTATTTTTGATGAATTTTGGCACCTCAATATCTGTTCCAGATCCAAGATAAGCTAGAATGGTTACAACTGTTTCTCCGTCGACAACGATTTCTTTGACTTTCCAGCTTTCGTTTGCCATGGTCGTAAATCCAACCAATGACATTAAACAAACAAGTAAAATTTTTTTCATAAAATAAATGTTTAA
>JAONJW010000082.1 GCA_028377305.1 Prolixibacteraceae bacterium
TACTGATGTGATGCTCGCGTCTCCCTGCCCATCGGCCGTCTCACACAGCGTGTTTGGGAAAATATATATAGAAGTAGTAGGTCTGATGAATGCCCATTAATAATGAATATAGTCTCCCCCTCTTTGGTGCATCATATCAATTATACATTTGGAGGATATTTTCGTCTGATAAGGTTAAAAGTATGTAATTATTTTTACTAGTTTTGATTTCATTTCAGTAAAACTATAAAGACTAGTTTTACACGCAGCCTGTCCATAAGAAAGGGCTACAACTATTGACAACAGAATTATAAAATATAAGACGGAACGAATAATACATTCAAATCATGATTTAAATGTATTATTCATTCCGTCTGACCCTTGACAATAATATTTAAAAAGATGAATACAGCAGCACACAATAAACTGGTCTCCTTTATTTGGAGTATCGCCGACGACTGTCTAAGAGATGTTTACGTACGTGGTAAATACCGTGATGTCATACTTCCCATGGTCGTGCTACGACGTCTGGATGCACTCTTAGAACCAACCAAAGAGGCGGTGCTTGAAGAGGTTGCTTTCCAAAAAGACGATTTAGATATCGTAGAGGGCGACTGGGACGACAAAGGAATGGAAGAGGCTAGTGGTTATGTCTTCTACAACACCAGCGATTGGACCCTACAACGTCTTTACAATACGGCCACCAATAGCCAACAGATACTACAAGCAAACTTCGAGGAGTATCTCAATGGCTATAGTGCCAATGTAAAAGAGATCATTGAGAAGTTCAATCTAAAGACACAGATAGATCATATGGCATCCAAAGATGTGCTGCTTGATGTGCTAGAAAAATTCACCTCACCGAACATCAACCTGACCCCTTTCGAAAAAGAAGATCCAGAGGGCAGAAAACTACCAGCGCTCTCCAATTTAGGGATGGGCTATGTCTTTGAGGAGCTAATCCGTAAATTTAACGAAGAGAACAACGAAGAGGCAGGAGAACACTTCACCCCTCGTGAAGTGATCGATTTGATGACCCATATTGTCTTCAAACCGATCAAAGATCATCTTCCTCCGGTGATGACCATCTACGATCCAGCATGTGGTTCTGGGGGTATGTTGACAGAGTCACAGAATTTCATCAAAGATCCACAAGGAGAGATACAAGCCAAAGGCGATGTTTATCTCTACGGAAAAGAGATCAACGACGAGACCTACGCCATCTGTAAGTCCGATATGATGATCAAGGGGAACAATCCCGAAAATATACGTGTAGGCTCTACCCTCTCTACCGATGAATTTGCAGGGACCAAGTTCGACTTTATGCTCTCGAACCCACCGTACGGAAAATCGTGGGCTACCGAGCAGAAATATATCAAAGATGGAAAAGAGGTGATCGACGCTCGTTTCTCTATCCATCTGAATGACTATTGGGGAAACCAGGAGAAGGTGGACGCCATTCCTCGCTCCTCCGATGGACAGTTGCTATTCCTTATGGAGATGGTCAACAAGATGAAAGCCAACGATGGCAAGTCGCATGGATCGCGTATCGCATCGGTACACAATGGATCGAGCCTTTTTACTGGCGATGCTGGAGGAGGCGAAAGCAACATCCGCCGATATATCATCGAGAACGATCTCTTAGATTGTATTATCCAGCTTCCCAACAACCTATTCTACAATACAGGGATCACCACCTACATATGGATTCTTAGCAATGCCAAACCCAAAGCGCGTCAGGGAAAGGCCATTCTGATTGATGCCTCCAAACGTTTTGCGAAGCTACGTAAGAACTTAGGAAACAAAAACTGCGAACTGACCCCTGAACACGTCAAAGAGATACAAGAGACCTACGATGCTTTCGAAGACAGAACACGCATCCATGAGGACGATATGGCAGCGAAAGTGTTTGACAACAGCGATTTTGGTTACTACAAGGTGAGTATCGAACGCCCCAAACGCTTGAAAGCCCAGTTTACCGCCGAACGTATTGTCGATCTGCGTTTCGATAAAACCATCAAAGAACCGATGCAGTGGGCTTTTGAGACATATGGCGAAAAGGTATATACCGAACTTAACACTTTGGAGAAAGAGATCTTGGAGTGGTGCGAAAATAGCGACTTCGATCTCAACACCAAAAAACGCAAAGCGTTGGTCTCTACCAAGACATGGGAAAAACAGAAAGAGATATTCGACACGGCAACCCATCTACTCGACACCATGGGTGAGGACGAATACTCTAATTTTAATGATTTCCAAACCAAGGTAGAAGCCGAGCTAAAAAGCCAAAAAATAAAACTCTCGGCTTCAGATAAAAACCAGATATACGCTGCCGTAAGTTGGTACGACGAAAAGGCCGATAAAGTCATTAAAAAGACGCAGAAGTTCAAGGCCGACAAACTGAAAGCTTTACTCACACACCTAGATTGCACCAAAGAGCAACTGCCCCACTATGGTTACTACCCTACAGGTCATGCCAACGAGTTTACGATCTACGAAACCGAAAGCGACCTGCGTGATAGTGAGAACATCCCTTTGAAAGAGAATATCTACGACTATTTCCTTCAAGAGGTGAAACCGCATGTCGACGAAGCATGGATCGATCTCGACAAGACCAAAATAGGCTACGAAATATCGTTTAACAAATATTTCTACCAACACAAACCATTGAGAGATATCGAAGAGGTCAACAGAGAGATTCTGGAACTGGAGAGACTTAACGAAGGCTTAATTGCAGAGATTCTAAAGATGTAGTAAAATGGAACTATCTAGAAACTTCATATCGCACATAAAGGGATTAATCACCGATGCGCAAAACAATGCCGTAAGAGCGGTGAATTCCGAACGTGTAATGCTATACTGGAATATTGGCAAACACATTGTGGAAGAGGAGCAAAACGGGATGCAGCGTGCCGAATATGGTACTTTTCTGATAAAAACACTTGCCAATGCGCTTAGTAAAGATTTTGGTAGTGGCTTTTCATCTAGACAACTCAATTTCTGCCGTCAGTTTTTCATGAATTTCCCAATTGTGAACGCACTGCGTTCACAATTGAATTGGACACAATACCGACTGCTTTTGCGTATAGAGGATAAGGATAAACAGAGCTATTATATCGAAGAAACGTGTAGTAATAATTGGAGTGCTCGCCAGTTAGAACGTCAGATAAATAGTCAGCTTTACGAACGTTTACTACTGAGCAACAATAAAGAACAAGTATTGGCTATAGCCAAGCAAGAGGCGCAAGTCGAAAAGCCAAAAGATATTATTAAAGATCCAATGATATTAGAATTCCTGGGCTTAAAACCCCAAGAAGCCTATTACGAAAAAGATTTAGAACAGGCCTTGATTACCAATATTCAAGCTTTTCTTTTAGAACTAGGTAACGGTTTCTCTTTTGTTGCACGACAAAAACGCATCCAACTTGAGGATGATGATTTCTTCGTTGATTTGGTCTTTTATAATCGTTTGCTGCGTTGTTTTGTGATTATTGAACTAAAAACGCATAAAATAACCCATCAAGACATCGGGCAATTGCAAATGTATGTAAACTACTACGATCGTACTGAAAAACAAGAGGACGAGAACCCAACCATTGGAATATTGCTCTGTGCAGATAAAAATGATACGATGGTTAAATATGCATTGCCTGAAGATAATAAAGCAATAATGGCAAGCAAATACCAACTCTATCTACCAAGTGAAGAGCAGATGTTGCAACAATTGAAGAAGCAAGACTAAAAAATTGATGGAATAATGACTATTACTGATATAAATACAAAATATAAGAAGTACCCTAAATATAAAGACTCAGGCGTAGAGTGGCTTGGAGAGATACCTGAAGAGTGGAAAGCTATCAAAATGAAATATCTGTTTAGAGATATTTCTGTGAAAGACAGAGCTGATGAAACTCTTCTTTCTGTTACACAAGATAAAGGGGTTGTTCCAAGAAGCTGGGTCGAGAATAGAATGGTAATGCCATCTGGAAATCTTGAATCATTTAAATTCATCGAAAAAGGAGATTTTTCAATAAGTCTACGTTCTTTTGAAGGGGGATTAGAGTATTGTCATCATAATGGCATTATAAGTCCTGCATATACAGTTCTAAAGAAAGATAAAGAATTAAATGAATTCTATTACAAATTTTTATTTAAGTCAAAGTCTTTCATTTCTGAGATGCAAACAAGTGTTGTTGGAATTAGAGAGGGAAAGAATATTAGTTATCCTATTTTATCATACTCACTAATTCCTGTGCCTTGTTATGATCAACAAAAAGCCATTGCGAACTTTTTGGATGACAAGACGGCAAAGATAGATCAAGCGATGGCACAAAAGCAGAAGCTTATTGCCTTGCTTAAAGAGCGCAAGCAAATTCTAATCCAAAATGTTGTAACAGGTAAAGTCGTCTATAACGAAAAAGAAAACGCATGGACAGCCCCCACCCATACCATCGATAGCGGAGTTGAATGGATCGGTAAAATCCCTAAGGGTTGGGAAGTGAAGAAATTAAAACATTTAATAAAGAAATCTTTTAGTGGAGGAACACCATCTACTGATAAACTTGATTTTTGGGATGGTGGCATTCCTTGGATTTCGTCAGTTGATGTAAAAAAAGATTTACTAGAAGTTACAACAAGGGAAATATCTCAGAAAGGTCTATTGCATTCATCTTCAAATATTGCACCCAAAGGTTCTCTTGTATTTGTAACAAGGTCTGGAATCTTACAACATACATTTGCATTATCAATTCTTGGACGAGATATGGCAATAAATCAAGATATAAAGTGTTTAATTTTTTCCCACTTAATTTTCTCGAGTTATTTTCAAAAATTAATAATTGGAAATAACTCTAAAATATTAGTTGAAACTCGTCAACAAGCAGCAACTGTTGAAAGCATTAATATGGAGTTATTCTTTAATTTGTTTATTCCGTTACCACAGATCCATAAACAACAGAAAATCGTCGACTACATCGAAACCCAATCCGCCAAGATAGACAAAGCCATTGCCTTACAGGAACAACAGATAGAGAAGTTAAAGGAGTATAAGTCCGTGCTGATCGATAGTGCCGTGACAGGAAAAATAAAAATCTGTTAGCTATGGAAAAAAGTGAACCATCTACTCATCAGAAAATATCAGCAAACCAGAGTCCCCAGGTAACACTTACACAGAAAAGCCTAAAAGTGTTCCTTTTGGATAAAGATAGCTATAACCTAACTATTCCTGAATATCAAAGAATTTACTGTTGGGAGGAGAAGCATGTATTGCGACTACTCAAGGATATAAAAGAATATGCCATAAATAGGGAATATTATTTAGGGAGTATTATCTTGCACAAAACCCTAAATAAAGAGCAAAAAGAGTGCTATCATATTGTGGATGGACAACAACGGCTGGTCACTCTCGCTTTGTTACTTCAATGTTTAGAAGAAGATAATGTCTCTCTCTTGAATGAAAAATTCACATCTCAGGAAGCAATAAAATATATCGCTTATAACAAGTGGCTTATTCATAACGAGCTAGAAAGCAATACCTGTACAGCTTGTATTACAAAGGATAATATTAATAAAATATGTGAGTCGATTAACTTTTCTGTGTTAGTGATAGAAAGTGAGCACCTTGATTTGGCATATACTTTTTTTAATAGTGAAAATAGCAAAGGAAAATCATTGACCGACTACGACCTACTAAAGTCTCACCACTTAAGATATATTCAAGATGATAAACAAGCAGAGCACCTAGCTAGTCGATGGGATGCTATTGTATTAGAATCAGATAATGACAACACACTTAAACCACTGGGAAGAACTTTTGAGATCTACCTATTTCGTCTACGTAAATGGATGCGAAAACGAACATGGGAAGACAGTGCCAAACACAAAATAAAGCAGGAGTTCGAAGCAGCAGCCATAATCCCATATATCCCTCCATTCGGAGAACAGTTTCATTTCTATGAATCGATACAAGGGGGGACACACTTCTTCGCATTTGCAGAGCATTTTATCTTTCGATATAACGAGTTTAGTCAATTAAACAGTTATAAACTTCTTCACGACCACCTATGCTACGAAAGACATTGGTGGTATCGTGATGTAGTAGAGTCTCTATTATTTGCTTACTTCCTAAAATTTGGCAATCTATATATAGACAATGCTTGCCTATTGATTTTAGACTTAATCTCTAGCCATCGTTATAATACAACTAGAGCTTATCTCAAGTCTATTTTATCCTATGCTTCCGAAACAGAGGTCGTCATGATGATCGATCAAGCCACCTCACCAACCTTTTTCTTAGCTGAGATACAAAACAAGGTAAAACGGTTACCCAATTCGAACGATCTGGAAGGAACTCGAGAGAGCTACCAAAATGGAGTCAAAAAGATAAAAGAGGCATTAAAATCTGATGACTTGACAAATTAAACCGACCATGAAACATACGCCTGAAAATATAAGTGATAAAACTTTTAGTATTCCACTATACCAACGACTGTTTGAATGGGAAGAACAACAGATACTACAACTATTAGAGGACCTATACAGCTCGTTTAAGAAAGACGATACTGCACCATATTATATTGGAATGCTTACGGTATACGAAAAAAATGGAATCTATAGCTTGGTAGATGGACAACAACGTTTTACGGTTTTAACCCTTTTGAGCATATACTTTGAATGGAAAGATTTTACCCTCTGCAATGATAAACCTAGACTGCAGTTTGATGCTCGCCCTAAAGATCAAGCTTACTTACAGGCAAAAATAGAGGAAAAAACACCGGAGGTAAGCAATCGCAAGATGGAGGATGCTTTACAAGTAATCGAAAACTTTTTTAACCAATTCGTCGATGATAAAAAAGTTGAGTTTGGAGATTATATAAAAACCCAAACCACTTTCTTTATTTCAAAACTTCCTAAGAGCTACAGCTTACAGGATCTAAACCACTATTTTGAAGCAATGAACGAGGCAGGCAAAGGCTTGCAGAATCACGAAATATTAAAAGTGGCTCTTCTTAAAAAAGTATCAGAGAATTACACGACATACACGACATACACCCAACTATGGAATGACGTCTCAGATATGAGCAAAACCCTTCTTCGTTCCCAAAATGGCGAGACATTGGAAAAATACAGTGAACGTTATCTAAAGAGTATAAAGAAGTGTTCAATCACGAATTATAAAAAGAGACAGATAGTAGATACCAATAATATAGAAGAGTTTAAATCGATAAAAGATATTGAGAAGAGCAGCACCAAGCCCGAAACAAAAGAGAATGAGGAGGGAGATAGAGCCATCCTTAGCTTTCCTGAGTTTCTACTACAAGTGCTTTGGCTCTCTATTGAGAAAGATCAACGAAAAAACAGCACAGAATTCTTCAATAGCTCTAAACTGTTAGAAACATTTAATAGGTATATGCTCAGTAATGAGGCTAATATTAAAGTATCAACATTCTTCGAAAACTTACTAAAATATCGTCTTCTTTTTGATTATTTTGTGATTCGTCTCAACAGTGAAAGCGATTACGTTACAAACTATTCTCTTCATATGGTTGTGAAAGATAGTACAGAGAATAAGGATCAATTGATACAATATCAATCGATGTTGTACGTGAGTTTGCAATATCATATGTGGTTAACTCCATTGTTAGAAAATAGAGAGAGAAATTACAAATTAGACTACAGTGGCTTTATTACAGAGCTTAAAGAATGGGATAACGAAAGGGTGAAGTTAAACAGTCAATATATTTGGAAAGAAGACAAACAGTCATTGAATAAAGACCAACTATCCTATCAAAACATCCAAAGATATTGGTTTTGGCGCTTAGACTACTATCTATGGGAAAATAGAGCCGATTATTTTAAAAATAAGGAAATGTTAGAGGTAGCCAACAAATATCTTTTTAAACAAAATCGTTCCATCGAACATGTTGCACCCCAACATCCTCAAAAAGAGAGTCAAGTGAAAATTGACGAAGATCATCTACACTCTTTCGGAAATTTAGCGATGATCTCCTCAGGACAAAACTCTAGTCTGCAAAATGAATCATATGAGATTAAGCGTGCCCATATTGATGCCTTTATTAATCAAAGTAGAAATGGAAATGTAGAGAGTCTTAAACTTTTAAAAATCATGGAAGAACCCACTTGGGACAATGAGAAACTTAAAAAACACGAAAAAGAGATGATCGAACTACTGGAAGAATCATTCATAGTAAATACAGAATCTACAAATTAATGCGTACATTAAAATCGAAAGGAATACAAAAATTGTTCTCAACAACCACAACTTTCCTTTCAAACTAAAAAACTATCTTTGGCTAAAGATATCCCCAAAACATCTTTCAAAAGATAATACAGCTATAATGGGGATTCTTTGTGATAAAAACAGAGTGTCAGAAAGCAAAACCGAATCGGTATTTAGAGGAAAAAGAAAAGAATTGAGATATGATGCCTAGCAAAACCAATGAACAAGCATTAGAAATTGCTATCGAGAAAGCCCTTACAGGAAGTTGCTTAGAGGAGCTGTCTAACCAGCAGCTGATAAGCGAGGAGAAGCATGTCGAAGAGTCTATAGCAACATACGATACATCCAATGGGTATAGAATAGGTAAAGCAGCCCATTTTAATGCCCAATATGCCATCGACGAACCCTACCTCTGGGAGTTCCTCGAAACCACACAAAAAGAGGCAATGGAGAAGCTACAACGATCGCACGATTGGAAACGTAAAGTTTTAGAACGTTACGACCGTATGGCAAAAAAATATGGCATACTAAAGCTGCTGCGCAAAGGACTAAGTATCGATGATGTACACCTCACGTTGCTCTATCAATATCCATTGGAGAGTAGCAGCCAACAGGTGAAAGATAATTTCCAGAAGAATATCTTTAGTGTTACACGTCAAGTCCAATACAACGAGACCAACCGTAGAGAAGAGGTCGATATGGTGATCTTTATCAATGGTATCGCCATCTCCACCTTGGAGCTTAAAAATGTATGGACAGGACAAACGGCCAAAGTGCATGGCATCAAACAGTATAAAACAGATAGAGATCCACGCCAACCGCTCTTCTCTTTTGGTCGCTGCTTGGTACACTTTGCGGTGGATACCGACGAAGTGTATATGACCACCAAGGTGTCTGGCAACAGCACCTACTTCTTGCCGTTCAACAAAGGGAACAACCATGGGAAAGGCAATCCCCCGAATCCTTCTGGACATAAATCGTCGTATCTATGGCACGAGGTGTTCACAAAAAAGAGCTTAACCAATCTGATACAACACTTTATCCGTTTTGATGGCAAGCCCAATGATGCTCTGTCGAAGCGGACACTATTTTTCCCTCGATATCATCAGATGGATGTGGTGCGCCAAGCACTCCACCACACCCAAACTCATGGCTTGGGACACACCTATCTGATCCAACACTCGGCAGGTTCTGGAAAGTCGAACTCCATCACATGGCTGGCCTACCAGTTGATAGAGCTATCTACTTCCGACAAAAAAGAGGTGAACCCCCTTATCGATTCGGTTATTGTAGTCACAGACCGCAGGATTTTGGACAAACAGTTACGAGATAACATCAAAGATTTCTCTGAAGTCAAAAACTTAATCGCTCCAGCACATTCGTCAAAAGAGCTCAAAGAGGCTCTAGAGAGTAGCAAACGAATTATCATCACCACCATACAGAAATTCCCTTTTATCATCGATGGTATTGATGACTTAAGCGACAAACGTTTTGCGGTGATTATCGATGAAGCACATAGCTCACAAGGAGGAACTGCAGCTGGAAAGATGAACCAAGCGATGGGAACGACTTCAGATGAGGAGGAGGCAACCGATGCCCAAGACAAGATATTGCAAGCCATGAAAGCAAGAAAGATGAAAGGCAACGCCTCTTATTATGCTTTTACCGCTACCCCTAAAAATACCACGCTAGAGAAGTTCGGGAGCCAACAAGCCGATGGCTCTTTTCTCCCTTTCCACCTATACTCGATGAAACAGGCCATCGAAGAGGGCTTTATCCTAGATGTGTTGGCAAACTATACGACCTACAAGAGTTACTATGAGATAGAGAAGTCGATAAGCGAAAACCCGCTCTTCGATACCACAAAAGCACAAAAACGATTGCGCACCTTTGTGGAGCAAGACAAAAGAACCATTGCCACCAAGGCGGAGATTATGATGGAACACTTTATCACCAAAGTGTTTAACACCAAAAAATTAAAAGGCAAAGCCAAAGCCATGGTGCTAACCCAAAACATTGAATCAGCCATTCGCTACTACCGAGCATTACAAAAGATCCTTGACAACAAAGAGAATCCTTTTAAGATAGCCGTCGCTTTTTCTGGAAAAAAGACCGTAGATGGAATAGAGTATACGGAAGCCGGGATCAATGGGTTTGCGGAGAAAGATACCAAGGAGAAATTTGATAAAGACGACTATCGTATATTGGTGGTGGCCAACAAATACCTTACTGGCTTTGACCAACCCAAACTCTGTACGATGTATGTGGATAAGAAGCTACAAGGTGTCCTTGCCGTACAAGCACTCTCACGTTTAAATAGGGCAGCAAATAAATATGGTAAGAAGACAGAAGATCTTTTTATACTGGATTTCTTTAACCAAGTCGAAGATATCAAAACCTCTTTCGACCCATTCTACACCTCCACCACCCTAAATGGCGCAACCGATGTCAATATACTCCATGAGCTGAAAGATAGCTTAGATGAGATGGGAATATACGAACAGGAGGAGGTAGAGACTTTTGTCGAGAAATATTTCTCAGGGCAGGATGCGCAGGAGCTAAGCCCCATCATTGATGTCGCAGCCAATCGTTTTACCCATGAGTTGGAACTTGAAGAGGAAGAGAAAGCCGACTTTAAGATTAAAGCCAAACAGTTTGTTAAGATCTATGGTCAAGTCGCTTCCATTCTTGAGTTTGAAGTGATAGGATGGGAAAAACTCTACTGGTTCCTTAAATTCTTGATCCCCAAATTATTTATACAAAACTATGGAGGCGAACTCATCGATGAGCTGTTGGAGTCTGTAGATCTATCCACCTATGGTTTAGAACGCACCAAATTGAACTATGCCATTGAACTTGATGAGCAAGAGGCGGAACTAGAGCCACAAAACCCAAATCCTCGCGGAACCCACGATAACGGAGAGGAGAAAGATCCACTCAATGAAATCATAGAAGCCTTTAACGAAAGATGGTTTCAAGGTTGGGAGTCGACCCCCGAGGAGCAGAAGGTGAAGTTTGTGACCCTAAGTAGGCAGATTGAAGCCCATCCTGACTACAAAGAGAAATATGCCGAAAATACAGATGCCCAAACAAGGGAGTTGGCATTTAAGAGGATCCTATCGGACGTGATGAGCCAACAACGAAGAAAAGAGCTCGAACTCTATAAACTCTATGCTAAAGATGAATCGTTCTATCAAGCCTTCTATGATACCATGAAACGATTGGTTGGATAGTTCCGTATAGATTTTTAAAAATGTAATAGGTCGAGCTGTGTTTCTACACCTCGACCTTCTTTTTCCCCTTACTTTCCTTCTTCAATGCAGCATATCATAATATGGCACCACCTATCCATCTATTACGACCAAGTGTGTGCCAATTGATTGGCA
>JAONJW010000083.1 GCA_028377305.1 Prolixibacteraceae bacterium
ACACTATTGTCTAATGGAGTTTTCGCCAAATGATTCACATAATTACTTATAACCTTTTGTGACAGACCTAATATAATATCTAGAAGATGTCTATTTTCGAACCCGACATCATAAAATCGCTCTAACTCGGTATCTGTCAACACACCTCTGTTTCGCACAATAAGCAGTGTGGTAGTATGTAGAACTTGTAATTTATCAGAAGGCAAGAAAGTCCCATTTCTTAGAGCCTCTATAATATCACTATCCACTCCCATCGACTTGGCAATAAGGGTATGTGCCGGAACACAGTAAGTACATTCGTGTTCAACATTAATCGTCTGCCACACCACCGTAAGCTCTTCTTTATTGAACGAGGAGTTCTCAAATAACTTATGTAGTCCAACATAACCCTCTAGGAGTTGTGGAGATTCAGCCAATACACCGTATAAATTAGGGATACGTCCTCTATTCTTCAAAGCATCTTCTAGTATTGAATGACTCTTATCTGGTGCGGATGCTACATCGTGTATCTTAAATATTCTCATCATAATATAAAGCGTTACATTTAAACTTTGGTTCTGAAATTAGATATGAGATAGTGATCGCAATGTTTCGTTACTTTTCATTAAACATCAAGTCCTATAGAAACACCATATTGCCAGTTATGTTTTCATGAAATCAGATGTTTAACGATAGGTGCTTATTATTAACAGATGGATTCATATCATGTTAATTCAGCAAATGAAGACACAAAGAAGAGGAGTGACCTAAGATATTTGGGTAAAACCGATACCAGAGAAGTGTTGGAGCTACAAAGAAAAGCAGGTAATAGGAGGAAAAACATAGCCTCTAAAATGAGGAGTTCTCACGATAGAGGCTATGGATAGTATTTTTATGATCTGTTCATTAGCTCTTCAACCATACAAGTCAGAGAGATAAAGTCTTCAACACTCATCTGTTCAGGACGTCTTTGAAGCATTTCAGTATCTAACTCTGAAACATTCGCACATATCGACTTGAGACTGTTACGAATGGCTTTCCTTCTTTGATTAAAGATAGCTTTCACTACTCGGAAGAACATCGCCTCATCACAAGGAAGAGTTTGACGATCATTACGAGTGATACGCATCACTGCCGACTTCACTTTTGGTGGCGGGTTAAAGACATTCTCATCTACCGTAAAAAGATATTCTACATCATAGAAAGCCTGTACAAACACCGAAAGTATTCCATACACTTTCGATCCATGAGGGGAACAAATGCGCTCTGCCACCTCCTTTTGTATCATTCCAACAGATTCAATCACTTGATCTCTATTCTCTAATATCTTAAAGTATATTTGCGTTGAGATATTGTATGGAAAGTTACCGATAATGACAATAGGATCTTCAGATATCGCTTTGAAATCCATCTTCAAAAAGTCGCCATCATAAATACGATCAGCAAGAGTTGGATAGTGTTCTTTTAGATATGCCACAGATTCGACATCAATCTCTACAGGATATACCTCTGGAAATTCCTCTTCGATCAAATATTGAGTTAGCACGCCCATTCCTGGACCCACTTCAATAACCTTAGACACCTCTCGGTGTTGAATACTATCGACAATTCTTCTTGCAATACTTAAGTCTGTCAAGAAGTGTTGTCCTAAATTCTTTTTTGCTCTTACCAGTGACATATTTTTCTTCTATTAATATATGGAATTCATCCAAAAGAGATATCTTAGCTAGCTACAATTTGATAGTTTTGTATGTTAGCAAGAATATGAATGCAAATATAACAAGCTTGATGAAACTTCTGTTTTGTTAAACCTCTTAAAATTAGTTCTCTTGGTAAAGATATTTCAAAATAGACTTAAATATATTCTTTTTCTTCTGATAGGTGTGGGCATATTCTACTATATCTATCGTGATTTTGATTTCAAGGCAATGAAGAATCAGCTATCGCAAAACTTCCAATACCAATGGGTACTGATGGCGATGTCAATGATCATACTTAGCCACATTATACGAGCACTCAGGTGGAACATTGTATTAAACAATGAACACCGGACAGTTCGATTTAGAAACTCCTTCTTGGCTGTAATGTCAGCATACTTCATGAACTATGTGATTCCTCGAATTGGTGAAGTAACTCGTTGTGCAGGAATTGCTAAAATGGAAAAAATCACCTTCAGTGAAGCACTAGGAACAGTTGTTAGCGAACGTATTATAGACATAATAATGCTCCTATTCCTAACTTTAATAGTTATCCTTGCACAAACAGCAAAAGTAATTGATTTCATCAAAGAGCAATCCGGCATATATGAAAAAATTACGATGGTCTTGCTCAACCCAATAGGCATCTTAGCTGTTGTAGTTATCACCATTGCACTTGGTTTCTTTACTTATAAAGTCATTGTTTCAGAAAAATTAAAAAAGATCACCATCGTACAAAACTTTATACTAGGAGTATTGGCTATTGGGAAAATCAAGAAACCAGTGCTGTTCATTCTATACACTCTTGCAATTTGGTTTCTATATTTTGCTATGGATTACGTCTGTTTCTTTGCATTCGGCTTCACCAGTCACTTAACAGTTATGGCCGGAATGACAGTATTTGTCTTCGGTAGCTATGGTATGGTAGCTCCTGTTCAAGGAGGTATGGGACCATGGCATTTTATGACCGTTGAAGCCTTGGCCCTATATGGTGTAGGCCGACAAGAGGGGCTAATATTTGCATTAATAGTGCACACTGCCATCACTATAGTTACAATTATTGTTGGTGGAATAACATCCATCATAGTCACTTTTAGAAAACCACACCAATTGACACAAGTATGAAGTATGAATATTTTTTAGCCAAAAGGCTATTCTTCGACAAAAACCAGAAACACCACTTCAGTCGTTCTATTATAAACTTCGCTGTGGCTGGTATATCTATTGGTATTGTGGTAATCATTCTTGCTGTTTCTATCACAGTAGGATTCAAAAAAGAAGTAAAGGATAAGGTTGTTGGATTTGGCTCACACATCCAACTTTTAAACTACAGTACAAGCAACAGTTATGAAAATATTCCTATCCTTTCTGATGAAGAGTGGGTCGAAAAGGTGGACGCTTTAGATAATGTGAAGCGAATGGAGACATTTGCAACCAAACCCGGAATCATTCACTCAGCTGAAGAGATTGAAGGTGTAGTACTAAAGGGATATGGAACAGATCATCACTGGGACTTCTTTAAAAAGCATCTTATCCAAGGAGAAGTACTGGATCTTAAAAGTAATAAAGCAGGTCTTGGCATCATGATATCACAGTCGCTAGCCTCTCGCATGCGACTAAAAGTTGGCGATGACATTCGCATGTACTTTATGAAGCAGTCACAGAGCGTGCCACAACTTCGTAAGTTCACCATAAAAGGGATATTCTACACGTCTCTAACCGAATTTGATAAAATATTTGCCATTGTTGACATAAGACAAATACAGAGGCTAAACAAATGGGCCTACAATCAAGTGAGTGGTTACGATATAGTACTATACAATTTTGATAGACTAGACGAGACAACCTATGACATACAGAACATTGTGCTCAATTACAAAGAAAATGTTCCAACAATCCGACCTGTTAGTATAAAACATAAATACCGTGAGATATTCGATTGGTTAGGCCTAATAGACATGAATGTATGGGTAATACTTGGCCTAATGATTGCTGTGGCGGGATTTAACATGGTCTCTGGTATACTTATCCTAATCCTCGAACGCACCCAAATGATTGGCACACTAAAAGCCATTGGTGCCCCGAACAAAAGTATCCGTAGGTTGTTTCTAACCATAGCAGGCTTCCTCATCACGAAAGGTCTGCTTTGGGGGAACATTGTAGCATTGTTGATCTGCTTTATTCAAAAGGAATTTGGTGTCATTCCTCTAGATCCTGCATCATACTATGTTGACAAAGTCCCTATCGAACTCAATATATCTTATTTGGTTATTCTAAATATCTCAACTCTGGCCATCACCATTATAATGCTGATAATTCCTTCGATGATGATCTCTAGAATATCCCCAGATAAAGCAATTAAATTTGATTAGATGAACAGAAGAGAGTCCATTAGCTATCTAAAAGAACAGATTACCAATCATCTTCCTGGACAGGAAGCACACCTTCGTATGCTTCCTTATATTAGAGAGTTAATACCTCTTGGTAAACACATACAACCCAAAGAAAGTGCGGTACTAATTGTCATTTGGTACGATCAAACATTCAAAACATGTGTCATCAAACGAACCGCCAAAATGAGAAACCATGCCGGGCAGTTTGCTTTACCCGGAGGCAAGTTCGACATAGCTGAAGACCAAAACCTAATGGACACTGCTATTCGAGAAACATTTGAAGAAGTAGGGCTTGAGATCGATAAACAAGATGTTATAGGACCTCTTTCAAGAATATACATTCCTGTCAGCACCTTCTATATCACTCCTTTCGTCGCATTTATCAACGACAAACCTCAATTCCATATCAACCCCGACGAAGTAGAAGCCATTGATGAACTCATCATCGAAGAGCTATTCATCTCAAAAGGCAATATGGAAGTAGATGTAAAAGGAAGAACACTCTCCGTTCCTAGTTACAACTGCAACAACACCAAGATTTGGGGAGCAACAGCAATGATACTCTCTGAGATGGAAATAATATGGAACAGGCTTATTGAAAAGGCTCAAAATCAAATCCATATAGAGCAATCTTAGTTCGCATTGATAATTGTGGATCTTGTGCTTTCATGATAAGACGAAGATCAAAATAATATAAAACCTGCAAATGAAGTCTCCAACTATTATATTGCCTGATCCATATTAGTCGCTTATTACAATTTTCAATCAATAGCATTTTATCCTCAATTCAAAGCCATAAAAAAACGGATACCCTCTATAGAATATCCGTTTTAGATGTATATCATTAAAGTATCAGAGTCACGATGCCTTCAGAAGATTTGCATAACTATGATATCTTTCCATTACGTTCTGCACGTAATTTGTCGTCTCGGTTCCCCGACAATAACCCCATTTCACCACAGGGTCCTTATAATACTTACTCAGTGACTTCTTCAATAAGAATGGGGCAACATTATACTCCCACACATTCATATCCTTTCCATACTTATGTGCCAATCGACGTGCATCTAAAATATGACCTAAACCAATATTATAGGATGCCAGAACAAACTTTACACGCTCATCTGGGTCAGATATATGATCCTTAAAATAATCATCCAACCAAGCCAAGAATCGAGTCCCTGCATACACATTCTGCTCCGGATTCTTGAGATCAGTAATCTTATAACGATCGGCAGTCTCTGGCATTAGCTGCATTAAACCAACAGCACCTGCCCACGACTCTGCATTAGGATTAAAATTAGACTCTTGATAAACGATCGAAGCCACCAAACGCCAATCCCACTCAATGTTCTTACTCGATTCCTTTATAATATCATCATAAGAAGACAGACGCTCTCTAGTTGATGCCTTGCTTACATTTGCAGTATAACGCTTTGATCGCTTAGATGTATAATACTTGGCATACATAAGCCTATACTCACGTGTCTTTGAAAAATCCAACAACCACTTACTAATAAATTCATTCAATGCCGTAGAATTCGTACGTACTGCCCATGCCATATCCTGCATAAAACTTATCGGAGTAGAGATATCCAAATTTTCATAATAAGCTTGATTCAGTCGTGCCACTTCTTCTGCACACACAGTCATCGGCACCTTGCCTGTAGCAACCATTCCAATCAACTGCTCAACACCATGAACAGAATCAGTCACAATATTTATATCTTCTCCTATTTCGTCCGAAAGACTATTTAAGCGTTTGTAAAAAGCAGTGTTCTTTTGCACATAAACCGTCTTCTCTGCAAGATCTCTAACATCTCGTATAAGATGCTTATCAATTTCTGATCTGTCCATCTTCTGCCATCCTTTAGGCTTCGGCTGCACCAATACCTGTCTACTAGACAATAATGGATAAGTAAATAGAACTTTTGCTTTACGCGATTTGGTGATCGTAAGGTTCTTTGCAATCAAATCTACCGTACTATTTTCTAGTAGTTCAAATGTCTCTTTTATGTTGTTGCTAACTCGTAGGTCTAACGATACTCCCATATCATCAGCCATTAAGTGTAATATATCATATTGGAAACCCATTGGTTGCCCACGATAAATAAAGTAGTTAATAGAATTATAATCAATAACCACCTTAAGTGTTCCGGACTCTTGAATAACCTCAAGTTCCTTTAGAGCAGCGTTACGTTGTGCCTGCCCTACTTCTTTTTGTAAGTTTTTATCGCCCTTACAGGAAGCGAATATAAACAACATCAATATCAAATGCTTGATATACGATCTCATAAAATATGTATTGGTTCGTAAATGGGATAAATCCATACAATAAAAACAATGCTCTATTCATATGGTTCATCCATTATCTTGCCTTATATCTCGTATAAGGTCTTAAAATAATAGAAATAAATAATGTATTTTTATTTAGTCATAGAAGCTCCATGAGGCTCCGAAAGACAACTCTGATGGCTGTATCGGATAAGCAGGGGCTGTAAAGTAGTTAATAGCGCCAATAGATTGGTTAACAAATGCATATTTAACAAACATTCTTACACGCTTTAATTTCAACGATAAGAATATATCACAAACTGGATATCCTCCAATTTTCTCGTCATTTTGTAAATAGAAGTTATTCAATGCAGGAGAGTATTTATCTGCATAATACTTTGTGGAATAGTATGTATCAACTCCAAACTGACCCTCTAGAACAGGGAATATATAGCCTCCAATATAGGTGCTGTTTCTAAAAATAAATGACGGTATATGAATGTATGTATCAGAACTGCTTTTCTGATAGACGAAGCGATTTTCCATAATGAAAGGGCCAAAATGGAAATCTTTTTGTAAAGAGACCGACCAAACAGAGAACTCACTCGCTGCTTGTTCCGGTACTATGTTATATCCATAGTATACATAATTGTTTATAAACGCCATATCCGCTTCCGCTTTAAAATGGATAGATGGCTTATCATATTTTGCGTGTAATAATAGACGATAAGTTTTATCAAAATTCTCATCCCACTTATAATGGTTTGAGGTGTACGTATTCATAAAATAGTTGGGAGTAATCAAATCCATCTCTGCATTCAATCTCAAGAATGAAGTATCACGTTTGGTGCGTATCGGCTTAGACATCAAACCATATAGCGAAATATCCTGACTGCGGTAACCCGTAACATAGTAGCGTCCACCTGCCGACCAGTTCCAAAACGTTCCTTCTTCTCTTCCAACCTCTCCCCCCACAAAAACATTGTAGAGATTATCTTTCACAAACACACCAGAAATCGACTGGGTACCCTCTGGTGTTAACACCTGCTTTGCCAATGGAAGCTGGGTGCCAATAATATCAACCCCTCCAAATACTCTTTTTGAGAATGAGTATTTACGATCTTTATCTTCGTTATATTTTATCTGAAATAAGTTGGTCAAGACACTCTCTTTAACCAAATCATCCGTTCTACTATCCGACAAATGAAACATTGGATTATATCCATAATAGTAATCTGAATCTGAAGTAGAAGTGGAACCATCTGTATTAGAATCATTAATTCTCGAAGGATTCGCTTCGGTCTCAATATACGACTTACTATTTTTTCTATACGTAAACGTATGCATCAAAGAGATCTTGGGTACAAACTCTTCATAAACCCCATCTTCGTATTTAACTTTCGCCCACTTACCTAAGTCGTACTTCTGGTTATACGAAATATTAAACTCCTTCATCATATTCTGACTACCCTCCATCCAAACAATATAGTTCTCCGGCTGAAGATCCTTATTATGGATCACACTTGGATTACGCAATCCCCCGTTCTCTTGTTGAGACACACTGTTCTGAGAAAAACTGAAATATCCTGTATATCGCTCTCCTTGATAGTTGGAATGAAACGTAAATGAGCTATTTTTACTTACTTGAGCTGTATAACGCCCATCGGACCCATAATTTTTAAAATCAAAACCAAAGTTCAGCTCTGGAGTAATATTCTGTGTATGAATAATATGAAAAACAGTCTGCCCCTGAGGCTTATTATTAAACCATTGAGAATAGTCCAACAGTGTATAGGGAGTAGTGGTATTGTAGAAAACGATCGAATTCGGATTAGTTATATAATCTTTATAATTCTTCAGAAAATGAAAACCTCCAACAGAGTAATCTCTCTCAAAAAAAGAAAGTGATTGATAGGATGTTCCCATATTTCCTGTATTCTGAACATATATATTATTCTTCTGATCCAAACGTCTTTGATGGAAATGAGTTAAACTCGTATCCATTTCAGTCGTTATCTTCTGTGAGAAGTCTTTACTAAAACGCCACGTACTTATATACGATTTGATCGTATCGTTCTCTTCTTGATCATCATGCTCTTCATGACCCACCTCACCCTCAGACCCAATAAATCCAGTCAGGTCATTAACTTGACCTTGCACCGAAGTAACTGTTCCGAGAATAACAAGAACAAATATTGATATGACGTACATTGTTTTCATCGCAGCAAAAGTAAATATTTAAATCTTGTTCTCCATGGATTTAAGCTCTAATCGTATGTGACATTTTATACCCCACAATACCAAAAATCACATAACAAACTATAATACAAAAAGATACACGATTACATCAAAAATAAACCTAGGGAGCGTTTTTTGAATAATAATCTCTATTCTTCGACAAATAGCTCATTCTTCATCAATACTACTGAACATAGTATTACAAATAATAACTAACTCCTAGATCAATTCTAATATCTATAATCTAAAATTGCCTCGAATTCATATACACACCTCTTTATAAACCTATTGCCCAAGAGTAAGATATTTAATCTTCCAATTAGGTTGAGCAAAAGAGATATTTTTTGCCATATTATAACCTTCTAGATAAACTCGATGTCTATCTTCATCAATCTTCAATGTCTCCCTCCGAATTACTTTTCCATTACTATCTCTCACCTCGTAAATAAGGTTATTTCCTATAATCACATGAACAAAATCCCCATTATCCACAGAAATCTTCTTTTTAACATAAGACGGAAAATCAAAAAGCAAACTCGATCGAATCCCATCAATTCCAATCACATACTTCTCTTTCCCATCTAATCCTCTTGAAAACGAATACTTAATATGCCCTCCCTTTATAGGCACATCTGCAGCAACCTGTTTCAACTTCTTAGGAATACGTGGAGATATAGTAATCCCATCTAAAGATCGATCGCTTGGACGAATTCCAATAAAATATTGATACCAAACCCTAAGTTGCTCCGCTTCAGACCATGCCTGCCAATACGTACCCGTAAGCTTTGGATAATCCTCTCCTTCAGAAGGAAAACAATCACTATTCTCATTAATCATACCAACCCCAGTCCGTTCCATTCCTTGGTGACACATATTCTCAAACAATTGATAGGCCACTTCTTTTCCTCCAATCTTAATCATCTCCTCCATAGCAACACCATTCAACCATTGCCACACAGTCCCATTATGATATGCTGCATCTTTATGATAATAATCCCAAGCCAAATGGAAAGGATGAAAATTAAGATCTTGATGATCCAACGACGATACACCCCATGGATATACCAAACGTTCCCAAACTAATCGAATTACCCTCTTACGCTTATTCAAATCAGCCACATGCTTCAACACAAAAAGTTGATTCGGACGCAACTGAAAATCAGCCTTTCCACTTCGGTTGATACGATCGGCCAAATACCCTAGCTTCTCACTCCAATAATCCTCAAGAAAATGAAGCTTCACACGATCATACTGAGCCTGCCATCTCTCTGAATCCTCTTTATATCCCAAAAACTTTGCAAATTCAACCCCAACAAGCAGTTGATCCATCCACAACGACTGAATATCATTGGCAGCTTCATCCCTAGGAGAGTAAGATTGTTGATCTGAAGCTCGGCGTGCATCCATCCATGTCTCATTATCAGCATGAATCAAATAACCTCGATCATTTGTCCAGCGTTGAATAGCACCATCAATGCTTCGCTTCACCGTAGGGTAAAAAGTAGCAATTGCTCCCGTATCTCCTGAATACTGAATATAGGACATCATCTGAGAAATATATCGTGGCGTCCCATCTGTCGTATGATAATTCAATGACGACACCTTTACAATATTAGGAATTCTCCCATAATACTTCGAACCCTCCATCGAATCCTGTACCATTGCAAAAGACTGAATAATTTGCTTAGCTGTCTTTACATCACCCAAAACGAGAGTCCCTCCAGGAAGAGAAATAAATGTATCTCGTCCCCAATACTCATTAAACCACGGAACACCTGCAAAAATCCCATGCCCACGCTGGTGAGTCACCAATCCATCCATCGTAATTGTAAACCACTTCAACGCTTTATTTACCAACGAATCATTCGTATTTGTATATGTAGACTCCTGTATTAATCGATTCATTCGTTGTTTACGCTGATCATATAACAAAGCGGAAGACTCCATGTCAGAAGGCGCTTTATCCACCAAGGATTTCCGATTAAAACCATACACCAGATAAAAGCTCACTCGACGTCGCTCCCCAACAATTGCAGATACTTTGCCTTTCGAAACCTCCACTACTTCACCATCTGAAGTCAAATAAACATAACCTCCACTCTTTTTTGATCGATAAAAAGCACCACTCTCACCATCCTCTACAAATTCCAATAGATCATCCCCATGATCTAATATCATAGAAACACTATCCCCAACGATTTCAGATAAAGCAATCTCGATAAACCTTCGATCATCAAAAAGATACAACCGTTCAGTAGCCTGACCATTACAACGCTCCAAATAATGTGGAAAAACTCGCACTTTAGCCCCCAAACGATCAAAAACAACCCCATCCAAAACTAAACGATAGTCCTTCAAAATCCGATGCTGCTCAATATTCCAACCATCAAACCAAGCATATAGCTCATTCTCCAATCCATGCGTAGTGGTCTGATAATACGAATCCATCTTATTGGTAAAAGCAACCATACGGTGCTCATCCTGACCGATAACCACTCCGATATCCTTCACGCCCTCTCGTAAAAATATTCGCCCCTTACTCTTCCTTTCACATGAATATAAAATCATGGCTAAAGACAACATAAAACCTATGTACAACCTGAGCTTCATATGCAATTTATTTTTTATTCTAACATTCCCATCCCTAATGGGCATAATAATCAATATCAACTAAACCCTGCCAATACTAAATAATATAAACAGTTCCAAGTCACAAATGTTCTTTTTATCTTAATCCACAAACGGCGAATAACTACAACCAGATTAAACAAAAAAATAACTCTAAACAACAATCGGTTCTCTGTAAAACGGCGGCGACCTACTCTCGCCCATATCTGCTGTAGCC
>JAONJW010000084.1 GCA_028377305.1 Prolixibacteraceae bacterium
ATTCATAAGGACGATTTTAAATTCTTTATATATTGAGATATAGCCTTTCTTTTATGTGGAAAAAACCAACGATTTAATATGCATATCCCAAAACAGTACTTACTAAACTCAAGTGATCGAATAGAATAAGATCTTAAAAACCGAACGAAAGCACTTTCCTCAGACTGCATCGTCTTTACTTCTATAATGGCATATCCCTTTAAGACCTCAACCCACTGGTTGTCTGACCATATCATTAACTTTCGATCAATGGTAACCTTCTCTTTTCGATCAGATGAATAAAATGAGCTTCGAAAATACTTATTTTTTAATGAATTATTTAATCCATACGTATCATTCGACAACCCTAATTCAACGAAAGGAATTACATTCCGTTTCACCGCACCTTTAACACGATGCTTTATCATCTCACCTCTTACTTCTTTATATTTTTTTTCCCAATAACAGTCTTGTGTATTAAGATAAAATCTTTTACGGAGTTTATATCGGGGTCGTTTACCCCTCATATGATCTCTTGCTAGATTAAGATGTTCGGTATCATAATAGTGGTTTTCATATTCTTGCTCCCAAGTTCCATTTACGTCTAGAACACGATACGACCACTGTAGAAAGTTCCAAATTATATCCAATTTCTCTAAAGGGATAATAAACTTGAGATCATGGCGCGTCATAAAAGACGGTCTATTCTTGGAATCATTAAGTGAAATAGATTGAAAACTATATTTGGACAAAGCACTAATCATCATGAATTATAATCAATTGTACATATTAAAAAAACAATAATTCCTGTCATCTTGTTTAAACAAACTATATATTAATAATAAGAAAATCTAAAGGTATTAAGATAACTTTAAGATCTAAAAATCATATTTTTTTTTAGCTTTGAAATACTATAAAGATTAGAATAATGGGAAAAAAAAATCAAAATATAGCAATCAGACTGATCACTTTTGTTCTATGTCTTATCCCCCACAGCATATATGCACAAAAAGAGCATACTGTAGATTCTTTCTTTTCCGATCAACATTACCTTTATCGTAACTACAATCTATTTAAACCTTATTTTATTTCACCCAATATCATTATTCCAAAAGACTCCACAGGATATAATGATCTAAATATTCAAGTAGGCACCTATTTCCAAACAAATTTTGACAGTTACAATGAGTTGAGCATGTACATAAACCCTTTTCTACAAGGACGTTTATCAAATAGATTAGTCTATAGTTTAGAACCTTATATTAGCAATCACAACCTATGGCTCTCACACTCTAGTTCAACCCCTAGCATATACAATGGGTATGCAAATTTTCAGCAAATTGGAGGAAATGCCTTCTTGACATATGAACTTAACGAGCATTTTGAAGTAGGCGCTGGGGTTCATGGTAGTTATGCATTTTCAAATAGTAGCAAAATTCGAAATATAATAAAACCTTTTAATCAAATGGGAGGTTCGGTGTATACAAGATACAAAAACGACAACTTCTCTTTTACCATACAATTGGACTACAACAAATTACCAGAATTTCCTTTTCCTGTCCCAATTAGAGACGTGAGCAATAAATAATAATAAAACAAATGACAAACAAAAACGAACTATATATACATCAACTAGAAGAGCAACTGAAATCATATTGTATTTCAAAATTTAAAGAAGAAGAGGTGGACAAAATTGAGAAAGCTAGGTTATTGGCATCTTCAATTCTTAAAAATCACAAGCTTCCAGATGGAGAACCTTGCTATACCCATTCGCTGGGAGTTGCATTAATAGCAGGTAAAGAAATGGGCTTAGCTTCAGATTCCATAATAGCATCTCTTCTTCATAATACCGCTACATTTCAAGAAGACTCTAATAAATACCTTGCTCAAGTACTAACAGACTATGGAGAAACCGTTGTGGTGATTCTTAAAGGGTTAACAAAGATAAACTCTCTAGATAAAGACAACATTGCAATACAAAGTGATAACTTCCGACGTTTGATGATGACTCTCTCGGGTGATATTCGAGTAATCTTAGTAAAGATTGCAGATCAACTAAGAGACATGAGGAATTTACACTTCTTTCCAGTAGAGAAAAAATTGTCATTTGCTCATGAGACCAACTATCTCTATGCCCCTTTCGCCCATCGTCTAGGACTCTATAAGATAAATTCGGAACTACAGGACCTATGGCTTAAAACAATACACTTTAAAGATTACGATTTTATTGATAAAAATCTCGAGAAGACAGGTTCTTTTCGTGAGAACTTCGTATCTGAATTTGTAAAACCGATTGAAGAAAAACTAAAGATTAAAGGGTTTAACTTCGAAATGAAGGCTCGAACCAAATCAATTTATTCCATATGGAACAAAATACAAAAGAAGAAAGTTGACTTTGAAGATGTACATGATATTTTTGCAATTCGTGTCATTTTAGAATCACAGCAACAAGAAGAAAAATCTAACTGCTGGCAAGTTTTCTCTATTGTAACAGAACATTATCAAACAAATCCAAACCGCCTTCGAGACTGGATATCTATACCTAAATCAAATGGGTATGAATCTCTTCATACCACAGTATTAGGTCCAGGGAATAGATGGGTAGAAGTACAGATCCGAACAGAGAGGATGAATGACACTGCAGAAAATGGTCTGGCAGCTCACTGGAGATACAAAGGAGGTAAAGAATCCGGCAGCTTCGATGATTGGCTTAAGTCTGTTCGTGAAATACTTGAAAATCCAGATCTTAATCCTTTCGACTTTATCGATGAATTTAAAACCAATGTTTACGAAGATGAGCTTTTTGTGTTTACACCTAAAGGAGACCTAAAGAAACTCCGTGCAGGTGCAACATTGCTTGACTTTGCATATGAAATTCATTCTCAAGTTGGAGATCAGTGTGTAGGAGGTCTAGTTAATGGAAAGAAAGTGTCTATCAAACACCAGCTTCAAAATGGTGATCACATTTCAATAGAGACATCTAAATCCCAAAAACCAAAGATGGATTGGTTAGATTTTGCCGTAACGACTAAAGCAAAATCAAGAATTAGGGTCAGTCTAAATGAAGAGCAACGAAAGTTAGCAGAACAAGGAAAAGAAATTGTAAAAAGAAAGTTTAAGAATTGGAAAATAGACTATAATGATCGTATTATCCAAGAAATTCTAGACCATTACAAGTTTAAGCTTTCAAAAGATTTCTATGCTAAGATTGCAGAGGATAAAATAGACATTCTTGATATCAAGAATTTTATCACACACAAAGAAGAGAAAACGAATCATCCGACTTCAACTCTATCAGACCTAGAGTCTCTAATAGGAGATGATATGATTGAGGATCTAAATATTGACAGTTCTGATGATTTCCTTGTTATCGACAATAACCTAACCAATGTCGTACATAAGCTATCTAAATGCTGTAATCCTATTCTTGGAGACGATATCTTTGGTTTTGTGACAATTAATGATGGGATTAAAATTCATAGACAAACCTGTCCTAACGCACCGCAAATGTTTGAGAGATACCCTTACCGTATACTCAAAGCCAAATGGAGAGGAGAGAATACTACTAATAAATCATTTCAAGCGACACTACACATCACCGGAATTGATCAAACCAATATTGTTGGAGATATTTCACAGTTAGTCTCTAAAGAGGCTGGAGTTCAGATTAGATCAATATCTTTTGATTCTGGGAATGGGCAAATCGAAGGAATTATCAAGGTGTTTGTTCACGATCTTGGACATCTCAGGTTCTTAATGCAGAAACTTAAAAATGCGAAGGGAATTAATTCTGTTTCTAGATCTGATGGATAAATATAGTACAATAGGGTGTTGCCCAATTCGTGTCAGCACCTTATTTGTTTGACCTTTCTAAACCGAGGGATTTTTATAATAACGAATCCAATAAAAAAAGAGGGTATCTAGTATAGACACCCTCAAACCTAACCTAACCTAAATTCCTATGAAAAATTTGCTTTTCCCTTACGGGTACAAATATGAACAATATCATTGTAACAGAAAAACAACAGTGATATAACGTTACGAAATAAACCTTAAAAAGCTTCAAGGAAAGTCAAAAATAATGCACTGTCTCCATTCGGCCCAAATCCAAAATCAGCTCTTAAATGCACCTTCTCCTTATCATCTATCCGAAAACGTCCTCCAATACCATAAACAAGCTTTACATCCTTCAAAAAAGCATTATCGGATAGAGTATAGTCATTACCGACACCAACCCAAGCAACAGCTCCTAATCTCCAACCTAAATCTCTTCGATATTCACTCTGCACATACCACATATTATTATCTAAGTACTTATTGGGGTTAGAGATACCTCGAAGGCTCACCTTATCAGCTAACACAGGCATACGAAAGTAAGGGGTTTCATCACTACTATTTTTAAAAACCCCTTGGAATGCAAATACATTCTTTTTAGTAAGGCCAAAGGTGTTGTAATACCTTATATCCAATGATAATGTAGAGAATTCATAATCACTTCCCATCCAAGGTGCATAATGGAGTGCTTTTAGATCAGCATATAGACCTTTAAATGGGTATACAACATTGTCACGACTATCAAACCGTACCATTGGACCAAAACCAACAATCAGACCTCCACCATATCCAGGAACAGTAGGCGTAAAGAGATCTCCTTGTATATCACTAATCCCGATATTTAGGATATCAAAAAACATTCCCACATAAACTTTTCCGAATCCCTTTGAAACACCTCCTGACAATAAAAACTCATCACTTGTAAACCTTGAGAATTCATCCACTTCGCCAGTATAATCTAAACCATACCACTGGTTCTCTTTACGGTAATAACTTAAAGTAGTTATAATATTCCAATTACTTTGAGTATATCCATTCAAACTAGCTTCGGCAATCACAAAACCTTCTGTTGAATACGAGAACTCTGTTGCAATAGTTGTCGTTTTGGCATTTCCTTGTCCGTACAAAGTCCATAAAGGTTTTATTCCTAAGATCACACCAGACTGAGGTTCATAGCCTGCAACGGGATACATACTTAAAGAATATGTATCTTTATTTATGGTAACAAAATCGACAAAAGCCTCTAACCATCGTTGAACTGTTGGAGTTGGCTCTGAAGATGCAACGGAGGTACTATCTTGAGTATTTCCATAGAGTGGACTACAGAAAAATAATATTAAAACTCCTAATAAACTTTTTTTCATCTATTGATTTTTCAAAATGCTTCTAAAACGGTCAAATATATTGAATTTTGGCCATGAGGTCCAAAACCTAAATCTGCCCTAAAGTTTAAATTATCTTCCCGAAGAATTTTAAACCTTAGGCCTGCACCATACACCAATTTAATTTTATTAAACGGCTTATTATCGTTTGAGCCAAACTGACTTCCTATACCTGTAAACAATGCATACCCAAAACGGTTCTTGAACATCCTTCGATATTCGGCCCTCGTAAACCACACATTTTTATCAAGATAACGGAATGGATGCTCAATTCCTCTTAAGGCTTTGGCACCTCCTAATTTACTCATCATGAAAAATGGCACCTCACCAAAATTCAAATCGGCAAATACCTGAATGGCCAACACTTTTTTGGAATCTTTAAAGCTGTGGTAGTACCGTAAGTCTGTTACCCACTTTTGAAACGAATAATCATTCACCGATATTTTAGGAAAATTTAAATAGAATGAAGAGCAAAAGAAGCCATTGGCTGGAAATAAAATATCATCTCTCGTATCATATTTAACAACTGGACCTACCCCCATAGCATAACCTCCTTGAAAACCATAGACAGATTCATCCAAAGGAATAGCCCCTTCATCAACCTCTAAATCTAATTCATTCTTCGTGTTAGACAGCATAAACCTTAGTCCAACAAAAAACTCCTCTGTTAACCCTTTAGAGATCTCTCCTGACCACATCTGATTAAGGTATGTGTAACTTGTTGGAACCACATCCTCATCATTGTTGCTGATCCCAAAGAAATCATTGGGAACCTCAGTTAGCTTTATATTGGACATAACAATCCATCTTGACTTTGTGAACATCAAAAAATCAACATCCAAACTAAATTGTCCTTGGGTCGAAACCAAGAATGATGGAATTAATGTTGTAGGACGATAAAATGCTTTTGCCTTCACCGTGTCTTTGGGCAAAAAACGAAATACTGGCATAATCCCTACCTTAAAACCCGTTTGTGGATCAAATCCAAACATAGGGTATAAAGAAAATGAATATTTATCATGTGTAAAGGTAACTCTATCTAATGTTTTACTCACAAGCTCTGTAGTATGATCCATAATATTCTTATCGACCAAAGTATCTTGTTCTTGTGCATAGGAAGACAATCCTATCAACCATATTATAAAAACTAGGCGTATCTTGTTCATCAAATTAATAACACTTAGGGGTCATACAATCATTTAACTACATATCCAAATTTCACAGCAGAACAATGCATTCTTCATTTAGATAACAACAAAAGTGTCATAATAGATCATTTAATCTATCTTTTTTCAACAAACACAGCAGTAAATTACGTTATAGGCATATTTATCTCGAATATAATTTATCTATTCCGTTGGTTATTTCAATAAATAAAGCTGAAAGTTATAGTATATTAAAACCAATTATTCTCTTCATTTGAATACGAAAATGAGGATAGAATAAACGATCTCAATGAACCATTAATCTAAAAAAAGATAAAAGAAGAATTTTTTCATCTTACGAAACATTATCTTTGTCGTAAAATATAATGATATGTTAGATCCATACAAAAGACTAGAAGAGATCCTAAAAGAAGACAACTCTTGGCCTAAGCCGTATATGTTTAAGTTTATAGTCCCTAATCACAATAACAAAGTGAACACAGTCAAGGCAATGATGCCACAACCTGACAAGGTGGTAATGCGTAGTTCAAAGGATTTAAAATATGTCTCTATCTCGCTAAAAACCATAGTTAAAAGTGCAGAAGAGATTCTTGATCTATACAAAAAAATTGATCAGGTTGAAGGAGTGATTAAACTTTAAAAGTTATTCCGGTTCTATTTTTAAATTAGAACCGGAATAAAAAAAATAAGCTTGCATAGCTTTTTGACATCATCCGATATACTTCTTTGACCACCGCATCAAAAATAGAGTCAAATCGAGAAATCTGATAGAAGTAATCATCAGAGATAAATTGAGGAAAATTATACACACACTGATGAGACTTATCTAGCACTCCTAAACTGCTTCTTCTTGCTAAACAAACACCCTCTTCTTTTCTGCTACCACATTGAAAGAGACAGATCATCATCCTTCTAGGATCGTTTACAGAAAAATAGTCTTTGCTACTTTGTTTACTATTATTTACACGGTGACCTAAAATACCTTCAAAAATATCTTTCAATGTAAATGGTAAGTCAGAGATAAACCAATGATGATGATCAGTCATCCAACGATATCTAATGTAATTGTCTTCTGGAGGCCAAACTTTTTTTATCACTCTATGTAAACCATCAAATATGATAGACCATATCCGAAAACGATCATACATACAGTCCACCCCACTTAAAGATACTCTTCGTAAAGAAACGATCAGTTGTCCCACTACACCATTTCGCGCCTCAATATCCTTTGACGAAATGTGCAATCCATCAAAAACTACGGAGTGATGAAACCTCTCAACAATATGATATACCTCTTCTTTATTCATCTTCAAGCTTCCCTTTTAGTGATATACTAAGTGATACAGTTATATTGAGAGATTGTTCTATAAAAAAGATTAAAATGCACCGAAATATGCTTTCAATGCAGGAGTCAATTGCCCCTTGATCGAATTTAAAATATAGGCAATATCTGTGGTATTATCATTCCACTTAGTCTTAATAAAGAACAGGTTAAACTCATTCTTAAAATCTGGTTTCATATCCACCACATCCATCACCGTTTTATAGAATAGAGTAAACAAATCCTTCTCTCTATAGAGCGTTTCATCATCAATCGAAACAACCGTTAACAAATTTGTCAATAACGTTCTATCTTTTAATAATATAGCACACCACAAACCTTTCATCATGTTACCGTACAAATAAGGCAATGCTTGAGGTTCGTTACATAATGCTAATTCAACAGGCTGAAACTTAAATGTATCATAAACCTCTTTCACTGAAGATATCTTTCCATTATAAAGCAAGTAGAAAGCATAAATGTTAGCAAGAGCCAACCTCTGATAACGGTCAATCTTTGAAGCCTCTGATCTTTTTTTGTATGTAATAACGACCTGCCCCATAGCTTCGATCCATTTATCAGCATCCGTTCCACTAGAATAACTGAAAGCAGTAAAATATAGATCCGTTAACTTAAAAACCCACTCTATAATTGGGGCATCCACATAGGTCGAAATAAATGCTTTATATTCTCTCTGTGCATTCTGAAACTCTCCAATTAATTTATATGCATCAAAACGTGCCATTCTTAAGCGTTCATACAAATCCTGTTCGTCAACCAATATCTCAAGAGGCTGGGTATTCACAAGAAAATTTTGAAGGTCCCTACTCGATCTTTTTTGAATTGCATCATGATACAACTTCATCAACTGATCAAAAACAACAACTTTTTCGTTCTTACTTGGGTTCATAATATTGTTATAGCATTTAAATTTTTACGATAATCCAATTAAACTTGGCAAAAATAACTATTATTGGGTTGAGATAAATAGTTCTATCAAAGAAACTAGAGAATTTGACGCAAAACAAATCATATATGCAAAAGAAAATGTGGGTGACAGACCTAGATGGAACCTTATTAGATAATCAGGAACAGCTTCCAACGCCACTTCATGACGCAATAGATAAAATAGATTCCTCAACGATAAAGGTCATTGCAACAGGGCGTAATTTAGAAAAAGTTAGAAGAGTCATTAACAACCAACAACTCTTTGATTTTATCATTTTCTCATCGGGAGCTGGTATATTCAACACCAATAGTCAAGAGCTGGTGCGTATTAATAACCTTTCGATAAATATCAGTCGAATGATATTTAAATTCCTTGATCAAGAGCAACATAATTTCATTTACACCAAAAAAGTTCCTAATAATCAAAAATTATTCTTCAAAAAAAACTACTCTTGTAGCCACTTTAATAAATACATCACTTCCCATCAAAGAGAATTAGATCCAAGAATAAGCAGTCTTAATGAAGAACTTGCCCAATTTATGGTATTTATTCCCAACAAAAAAGAAAAAATACAGTCGCTAATGGACCAAATCCATTCAATCTCTAAAGATCTTCAAGTAATTCGTACGACCTCACCAATCGATTCATCATTCTGCTGGATAGAGGTCTTTCACAAAAATGTATCCAAAGGGAAAGCCGTTCTTTTTCTTAGTGAATTTCTTTCCATCGATCTAGAAAATATAATAGGGGTCGGAAATGACTATAACGATGTCGACTTTTTATCAATTATTGGTAATCCATATGTCATGGCAAATAGCCCTCAAGATCTGAAAGAGAAATTTGAAGTTGTTTCAAACAACGAAAATCATGGGGTTCTTGAAGTGCTCAAAAAACATGGTATTGTATAAACATTAAAAGAGCTTTTTTGTATTACATAGAAAAAAGATGACAAAGAAGAAGTGTAAGACCGCACAATCAACAGTAAAAGCAAAGGATTCTCAGTACAATTGTAGAAAATGCGACAGAGAGAGCAACAATAAGAAATCCTTATGCAAACCAAAGAAAAAAGAACAAAACAACTAACACACATACGATTACACCATCTCACTCTGACACAGACAAGCTCAAATTAACTTTTTTTCTAGACATGAGAACAATCAGAGGAGTTTGCCACTACCTTTGTCTTACGGTATTAAAACAAGAAAACTGAATTTTAATTCATGGCCAAGCATTCATTTAATTCTAAATAACATATTATTATGTTCTCATTAATGTTCATTGTTTTTATAATCGGGTACCTAGCGATTATATTCGAATCAAATATCAAAATCAGCAAAACAGCTTCTGCTCTTTTTATGGGTGTTGCAGTATGGGCGGTTTACTCTCTTAATGGTTTTGACATACTCTCTCTAGGTCATAGTCATACCTGGCACGAATTTATTGTAGGTCATCCTGATGCTAACTCTATTTCAGGTGCATCCAATTTTATATTAGACACGGAATTACACTCCCATCTATCAGAGGTAGCTTCCATTATATTCTTTCTCTTAGGAGCAATGACTATAGTGGAAATTATAGATAGATATCAAGGATTCAAAGTTATCACTGAAAAGATAAAACAACGTAGTCGAGTAAAACTTTTGTGGATCATCGGTACTCTTGCATTTATCATGAGCTCTGTTCTGGATAACCTAACCACAACCATTGTGATAATGTCCCTTCTCAACAAGCTGATTTCAGCAAAAGAAGAAAGGTGGCTAATCGCAGGAATTGTTGTTATCGCTGCAAATGCTGGGGGGGCATGGTCTCCAATCGGAGATGTTACAACCATTATGCTTTGGATAGGAGAACAAGTCACGACATTAAGCTTAATTAAAGCTGTTCTTATCCCTAGTATCGTTAATGTTTTGGTGCCATTAATTATTGCTAGTTTCTATGTAAAAGGACAAGCGGTGAAACCGATTTTAGATCATGAAGAGACAAAAGTGTTCACCACCACCATCGAAAGGAACTTGGTATTCTTCCTTGGAATATCAGCTCTCCTTTTTGTTCCAGTATTAAAGACATGGACTGGACTACCACCATACATGGGGATGCTATTAGGATTGTCCGTAATGTGGACACTCACTGAGGTTATTTCTCGCCGTAAAGATGAAGAGGATAGAAGAAGATTGAACACAGGCTATATCATCAAAAAGTTAGACACCCCAACCATTTTATATTTCACTGGGATTCTATTAGCAGTTTCGGCCTTATCCTCAGCTGGACAATTAGATCTTATCGCTGAATATTTGGATAAACACATCGGGAACATATACGGTATCAACCTTGCAATTGGAGCACTATCATCAGTGGTTGATAACTCATCGCTGGTCGCAGCAACCATGGGAATGTACGAAACAGCTCAAGCTGGATCATCAGGATACCTTAGCGACTTTGTGCAAAACGGAGATTTCTGGACTTTCTTGACTTACTGTGCTGGTACAGGTGGATCGATGATGATCATTGGTTCTGCTGCAGGGGTGGCTGCCATGGGAATAGATAAAATCCCATTTGGCTGGTATTTGAAAAAAATATCTTGGATGGCACTAATTGGCTTTCTATCAGGGGCAATAACGTTCTATCTCATTAACTAATAACCATAT
>JAONJW010000085.1 GCA_028377305.1 Prolixibacteraceae bacterium
GTAATCAATGGATTCTATTTATGATGTGATTTAATGTAAAACATATACAGTATAACTTTTGTAATTATGAGTGGCACTTTTCTATAATACCATGATTGCAAACAAATTATTTGTTACTTAATGTATCTAAACTAGCTATGTCGTGGGGTATAAAATTGTTATTGATGGGTATTTGTATTTATGTCATATTAGAATCCTTTGGTTGCATGAGAGGAGCATTCTAATATTTAAAAGTCTGTGAGAATTATTTTTTTGAATATTATTCTGAATCATTCTAAAAAAGAATAAACCACGATTAAATGGTACCATTTAGCTTAATAAATCTTGTTTTTTTAACTTCATACACTTTTTTCGCTGTTTATTTTTCATCATTTTTGTATCTTTGTTACATAAAAATATCGATTACTGCTATTTGTTTGATTTCAACTTTTTTTCATTAAAAAGGATAACAAAAAGCGATTCTATTTGTATTATTGTAATAGAAAAGGATTATACATTAAAACGTGTCCAGCGGTTATGGAAAATAAAATATATACAGTTATTACTGGATCTGGATCTTCAATACCTCCTAGGGTTGTTAAGAATGAAGAATTTGTAAATCATAAATTTTATCAGCCAGGGAAGCAGGTTCCTTTTGATACTCCAGGTGAAGAGATTACATCTAAATTTGAAGCAATCACATGTATTGCAGAGCGTCGCTATGTGAATGAAAAACAGACGGCATCCGATTTAGCTGTAGAGAGCGCGATTCTTGCATTAGAAGATGCAGGATTAGACAAGGAAAACCTTGACTTTATTATTGTAGCACACAACTTTGGAGATGTAAAGAGTGGAAGTACTCGTATTGACAACATGCCTTCACTAGCGAATAAAGTGAAGGATAAGCTAGCGATAAAGAATCCTTCGACTTTTTGTCATGATAATATTTCTGGATGTCCAGGATGGACACAAGCTATGATTATAGCAGATGCTTATATTAGAGCTGGGTTTTACCAAAAAGGACTAGTTATTGGGGCTGATGTATTATCACGAGTTTCTGATCCTCATGATCGTGATACAATGATCTTTGCTGATGGAGCTGGAGCTGTAGTTGTTGAAGCAAAAGAGAGTGATGAGCCAATAGGTATCTTGGCTCATGAAAGTCGTTCAGATGGAGGAAAATATTGTAATGCCCTTCAAATGGGATCTTCTTGGAATCCTGACTATGATCAATCCGAAGAAGTGATCAAAATGGAAGGAAACAAGATCTATGTTTATGCCTTGTCAACCGTACCTGGTGTGGTTAAGAAAAGTATAGACAAAGCAGGACTTGATCTTACAGATATTAATAAAGTCTTCATTCACCAAGCAAACGAAAAGATGGACCTTGCTATTCTTGAACGACTTTACAAATTGTATAAAGTTAAAGAAGTGGACTATTCAATTATGCCTATGTCAATACGCGAATTGGGGAACTCTTCAACTGCTACTGTGCCTACGCTATATGATTTGGTTAGAAGGAACAAGATTGAAGGTCAATCAGTAGAGAGTGGTCAAAACATCATTTTCACATCAGTTGGTGCTGGAATGAATATCAACTCGATTATTTATCGTATTCCTTAAAAGAATATTCCGATATAATTTTGTAATCAATAAGGGGCTTCTCACATCGAGATAGCCCCTTTTTGATTATTCTTATTTTTGTTCAACTTGGGGTTGAAACATTAACCCTATCCCCATCACGACAGAGGTTACCACAATAACGATAAAAAGTAGACTACTTTCAATCTCTGCAATCAAGTAGTTCTTAGGAATTGCAAAGAAAAGAAGAATCGAAATTAAGCCTCTTGGCGCAATGTAGACTTCTGGGGAGATATCTTTCTTGAAAAAAATCTTTAATAATATGAAATGAATCACATATATCCCGATAACAAATAATCCTGATATAAGAATGTTCTGTAGAGAGAAGATATCATCAAACGAAAGATACATTCCAAATATTACAAAAAACAGTGTTCTGATAATAAAAGAACCTTCGTCAGTTATTAGCTTAAAATGGGATAAAAGTTCATTGGAGAGATGAGGATCAACCCAATCACTTGGAAGATTAAACTTATTCAATATGGTTTTATGATTACTCAATAAAATGCCATAAATCAGTATTAATAATAGTGAGGAGAGATGAAATAGCTTTCCTAGTGCATACAACATTACAAGTACTGCAATGAAGACGGAGAATCGAATATGACGATGAACCATCTTATGAAACACATAAAATAGAAGGAGACTACTCACAATTGAAACCACAATGGTAAGTAATGTGCTAGAAAATATATTTAGAACAACACTTGTAACACTTGTTTCATCAAGGTTATTTACTAAGTAATAGAAAGCCATGATACCAAGTATATCCGAGAAGGTACTTTCGTATATTAAGAAATCCTTTTTCTCTTCAGGCATATGATGGACACTCGGAATGACAATAGCACTACTGACCAAAGATAATGGTAGTGCATATAAAAAACATTGTACCCAACTTAAGTTCTGTAGGCATACTCTAAAAAGGAATGCTAAAAGCAGTACACATGCAACAAGTGATATTAATGCCAACCAAAAAGATTTTGAAATCAATGATCTCTTTTTGGTTGAAATTTTCAAGTCTAAGGCCGCCTCTAACACAATAAATATAATTCCAACATTACCAAGAAACTCAAGCAGCTGCTGTTTTTCAAAATGCAAGTCATATTTCGTAAAGAGAAGTTGCATTAATACTCCTAGTATGAGCAAACTTAGTACCGTAGGGAAATTGGTCTTTTTATTTAATGCTCCAAAAAGGGCGGATAATATTATCACTAGACATAATACTATCAACATAGCGAATGTATTCATAGATAATAGTTTAAGTGTTGTTGTTTTTATTTTGTCTAAAAAAACTCTATTGTAAATAGAACAAAAATAGTGTACGGTTGTTTATCAGGTGTCTATATTAAAATTATAGTTTATGTCAATTTATCAGATATTAATGCCTAAACTAGGCGAAAGTGTAGTAGAAGGAACTATTTCGAAGATCTTAGTATCAGAAGGTGATGAGATTAAAGAAGATGATTTATTAGTAGAAATCACTACTGCTAAAGTTGATTCTGAGATTCCTTCTCCAGTAGCTGGAGTAATTACAAAAATTTATTGTAACGAAGATGAGCTACTATCAGCTGGAACATTATTGATGGATATTCGTCTTGAAGGAGAAGAAGGTGAAGATGACGAAACTCCTGTGACTAAAGAAACGAGCACTGCAATTGAAGATAACACCACGACTTCAGAGAATGCAAATGAGAAGCAGTTTTTGTCGCCATTGGTCAAGAAAATGATGACAGATCATAATATTACCAACGAAGATCTTCATTCTGTGAAAGGCAGTGGTGTAGGAGGACGCATTCGAAAAGAAGACTTATTAAATTACTTAGAGACAAACCAAACTACAACAGTACAAGTTGAATCTACAAAGGCTCAAGAGACTACAGTAGATGATGTTTTATTGCCTGTTTCAAATAGTGTAACGGACCCAACAGCGGTAGATGATAATGTAATCGAGATGGGAAGTACTCGTAAAGTTATTGCACAGCGCATGGTCGATTCATTAAGCACTTCTGCTCACGTGACTACGGTTGTTCAAGCAGACGTCACTTCATTAGTGGAGTGGCGAAAGAAAATCAATCCTGGTATCAAAGAAAAACATAACGTATCCATTTCATTTTTATCAATCTTTATCGAGATTGTATCAAAGGCTTTAAAAAGTTACCCTAAGCTTAACAGTTCGGTTGTAGAAGATAAGGTGATTTTAAAGGACAATGTTAATGTTGGTTTTGCTGCTGCTACTGAAAATGATGATCTTTTTGTCCCTGTCGTAAGAAATAGTGATCAATTAAACACCGTTGGGATCTCGAAACAAGTAACTAAACTCATTAATAAGGTCCGTTCGAATAGCCTAGGCATCGACGAAATGACTGGAGGTACATTTACCTTAACCAATTTTGGGTCATTCAAGGGCTTGTTCGGAACTCCTATTATTAATCAACCAGAGGTAGCAATTCTTGCACTCGGAAATATTGAAAAAGTTCCTTCTGTAATAGAGACCGAATATGGAGACGTAATTGGTATACGTCATAAAATGTACTTATCACTGTCTCATGACCATCGAATTATTGATGGAATGCTAGCAGGTAAGTTCCTTCAAGAAATTGTAAAAGAAATTGAATCTTTTAATCCTAATGTTATCTAAGAATGAAAGATATAAATAAACTTCATGATCTTGAGGTTCCTCAAGAGTTTAGTGTAAGAAAAACACCAAAGAAGCAACTAGAGCATTGGTACCGATTGATGACAATTGGTCGTATTATTGATGAGAAAGCGCCTAATTATCTGAAACAAGCCCTTGGATGGTCGTATCATGCACCGTATGCTGGACATGATGGGATTCAATTGGCCATCGGTCAAGTATTTAAGAAAGAGCAAGATTATTTCTTTCCGTACTATAGAGATATGCTGTCGTGCTTGTCTGCAGGAATGAGTGCTGAAGAACTTATTCTGAATGGATTGTCTAAAGCTGCTGATCCTTCTAGTGGAGGACGGCATATGTCGAATCATTTTGCAAAACCAGAGATTAATATTGAGAATGTCTCATCAAATACAGGAAATCATACCCTTCATGCTGTTGGTGTTGCGAGATCATTAAAATACTATAAAGATGACGGTGTCGCAATGAGTTCTCAAGGAGAAAGCTCTGTTTCTGAAGGGTATGTTTACGAAGCAATTAATGGTGCATCCAAAGAGAAACTTCCAGTTATCTTTGTATTCCAAGATAACGGTTATGGTATATCTGTACCTAAAAGAGATCAAACTGCACGTCGTAAAGTTGCTGACAATTTCCGAGGCTTTAAAAACCTTCGTATTATACATTGTAATGGGAAAGATGTTTTTGATTCAATGAATGCTATGTACGAGGCTCATAGGTGGGCTAAGGAGAATCAAATGCCTTGTATCGTTCATGCGAACTGTGTGCGTATCCATTCACATTCTAATAGTGACAAACACGATCTTTATCGCGACAAAGATGAGCTAACTTACTCTAAATCATACGATCCACTAGCTAAATTTGAACGAATGCTTTCTCGTTATGGGCACTTTTCAGAGGAAGAGTTGACCCAAATCAAACACGAATCTAGAGACGTTGTAAATAAAGCACATCGAAAGGTTATTAAGGCTGAAGCTCCATCCGGAGAAAGCATCTTCGATTTTGTCATTCCTGATCCTTATGTGTCAACAAAATATCCCGAAGGGATACACGAATATGATGGTCCAAATAAGAAATTGATCGAGGCTTTGAATGAAACATTAAAAGCAGAGTTTAGACACAATCCTGAAACATTCTTATATGGTCAAGATATGGCCAATAAAGAAAAGGGGGGAGTATTTAATGTATCCAAAGGGATGCAGCATGAATTTGGTAAAGAACGTATTTTTAATGGACCTATCGCTGAAGATTATATTGTAGGAACAGCAAATGGAATGTCTAGATATAAGAAGCAAAATATTCATGTTGTGATTGAAGGTGCTGAGTTTGCAGATTATTTCTGGCCAGCAATGGAACAATTTGTTGAGTCATCTCATGACTACTGGAGATCCAATGGCAAATTCGCTCCAAATATGACTATCAGGCTTGCATCAGGAGGTTATATTGGTGGTGGCATATATCATAGTCAGAATATTGAAGGATGTCTAACAACATTCCCTGGTGTTCGCATAGTATATCCATCTTATGCAGATGATGCTGCAGGTCTTTTAAGGACATCTATTCGATCAAAAGGAATGACTATGTTTCTTGAACCTAAAGCACTATATAATGCCGATAAAACCGCCGCACCAATCCCTGAGGATTTTGAAGTTCCATTCGGAAAACTAAGAGTAAGGAAAGCGGGAGAGGACCTATCTGTATTTACCTATGGTAACACATCACCAATGTGTGTTGAAGTCGCAAATGAACTTCAAAATGAAGGCTACAATATTGAAGTTATAGATCTTAGAAGTTTAATCCCATTAGATATTGAAGGTATTAAAGCCTCTGTAAGAAAGACCAATAAAGCAATCGTTATACATGAGGATAAGATTTTCTCTGGTTTTGGAGCAGAGATTGTATCGCAAATTATGGAATCTTGTTTTGAGGATCTTGATGGTCCTGTAAAACGTATTGGAGCGACATTTACTCCTGTGGGATTTAATCCGGTATTTGAAAAAGCAACACTTCCTAATACCCAAATAATTAAAGATGCTATTATTGACACTTTAAAGTATTAATTTCATGAAAACTAAAATTGCTGTTTTAACAAGTAGTCAAGGGAAGAATACCCAAAAGGTTGTAGAAAAATTAAAAGAGTTTATGCCTAAAAGCATAACTCTTGACTCTGTCGATATAGACAATTCAGATGGTTCTGAACTGAAGAAATACAAACACCTGATCATGGGTGTCTCTACATGGTTTGATGGAGAAATACCATATTATTGGGATGAGTTTCTTCCTTCTATTGAAGACCAGTCTTTTAAATCAAAAAAAGTTGCAATATACAGTCTTGGAGATTCTAAGAATTATCCTGATAATTTCTGTGATGCCATAGGGATACTTTCTGAATGGCTTGAGAAAAGAGGGGCTAAAATAATTGGCTACGTTCCTATCGATAATTATATTTTCGATACATCTTATTATCTTGATAATGAACAATTCAAAGGCCTTCCAATAGAATATAAGGTAGATGGATCTGATTGGGAAAAAAAACTTGCAAATTGGAGCAAGCAGATTATCAAAGAATTTAATCTATAATACACTCCATTATGTGATATTTTGCTTATGTTTGTGTGTATAGGACTAAATAAAGTAAGTAAAGCTTATGATCAGAAAAAAGAAGAATGTAGCAATTGTTGCGCATGATAATAGAAAGGCTGATATCGCAGAATGGGTAGATTGGAACTGGAAAGCTCTAGCACAACATTCATTAGTTTGTACCGGAACAACAGGCCGTTTGGTTGAAGAAACAATAACAAAGAAATGCCAAGAAAATGACTTTTTTGCACCAACAGTAAAGAGATTAAAATCAGGACCTCTTGGTGGTGATCAACAACTAGGTGCTATGATATGTGAAGGAAAAATTGATATGGTCATTTTCTTCTGGGATCCAATGGAGCCACAACCACATGATGTTGATGTCAAAGCTTTATTACGTATATCTGTGCTTTACAATATCCCTACAGCTTCAAACAGAGCAACTGCAGATTTTATGATTTCTTCAGCACTATTCGATAAAGATTATAAGCCTAAAGTAAAAGATTATAGTTCTTATATTAAACGTAAAGTTGATTTAAAATAAAATTACCTTTTTATAATAGTATAGCCAGAATATCTTCTGGCTATACTATACCACAGGTTCGTCTTGTAATATGTGTTATGTTAATCAACATGTCTTATGATGATTAATCTCAATAATTATCTCAATGACTTTCTACAAAATTAAACATGATAGATTTCTTTATCTATTTCCTTCCGGTTCTAGTTATTCAATCTATTTTCCAATCAAAAAAAGTGACTGCCTTAAAAGACAGCCACTTTAAATATCATAATAAAAGCTACTACTCTAGTTCTTTCATTTTTTTCATAACAATATCATACTTATCATTCATTCCTAAACGATAGTATAAATTTTTAAGATTTTCTAGTGTCGCCTTCTCTGTAGGGTTAATTTCGTTAGCTTTTTCGAAATATGGAGTCGCCTTAATGAATTCAGCATTAGCTAACTCTTTTTGTGCCTCATATTTCTTCACTTGGTTAGTAGGAAGATCATTTGCAATCTCTAAAAGCTTTACTCCTTTGTTGTAATATACAGCACCTAAGTTATAGTAAGCATCTGCAAAGTCATTTTTCACTTCAATAGCTTTATTATAAGCTACAATTGCTTTTTCAGGATCACCTAAGTTATCATATACTGATCCTTTAGCGAAATAATATGATGGATTTTTAGGATCTGATGCAATCGCTTTATCAAGGTAAGTAAGAGCTCCTTCTACATTCTTAGACTGAATATAAAAGTTGATCAATTCAACTAGAATACCTTCGTCAGTTGGATATTTGTGAAATGCATCTTGCATAGCTTCTAGAGCTTTTACAGTATCTTTTTGCGCTTTGTATGCATTAATGATACCTAGAGCACTTTTTTCCCCATTATATCCAAGCTCTTGAGTCTTATTATAATACTCAATGGCACGGTCATACATTTCAGCTGCAGAAGATGCAACGGCAATGTTATACATGATAACAGTATCAATTACCGCTTTATCTGCTCCAATATATATTGGATGCTCTTCAATTCTCAATACATTAACAAATGCATCCGATGCTCCTTTATAATCTTTCTCATTATATGCAGCAGCTCCAGCATTTGTAAAATCTGTAATTAAGAACATCATCGCAGCTTTAATCTCTTTCGAGTAACGATTTTTTTCATCGATAGATGCAGCCTTGATATAAGCAGTTAAAGATGAATCTAGTGGACTAACCAACTGTTTCTTTAAACCATCGAAGCTTTTATTCGTTGTTGTTGCAATAGAACGCATAACTTGTCCTTTAGCAATAAACGTTTTTGGCCAAATAAGAATCTTATCAGCTTTTTTGTAATTAGGATCTAGTGCACCTTGAATTGCCTCGTACGCTTTATCCAATTTTCCTTCGTTAGCATAGTTTTGAGCACTATACACTTTGCTTTTTTGTGCAGATGCATTAAATGCAAAAGCAGAAAGTGCAGTAAAGACCAGTAACTTCTTCATGTTCGTGTAAATTTGATTCTTTTATTATTATCTGTTTTTAAAACTAAAAACCAAAATCTAAAGTTTGTTGTCCATCCGATGATTCATCATCTTCGTCATCCTCCCTAGATTCCTCTTTCTGGGGGTCAACAACATCTGTATCCTCAATCACAGTTACCTCTTCAATAGGATCACTCAGAGAAGTTTCCTCTGTTTTAGAAGCACCATCATTATTATCCTCTTTTATCTCCTCTTCCGAAGAAGGAACTACATCAACAGAAGCAATACTATCCTCATTTCTAAGATTAATAAGCTTCACTCCTTGTGCATTTCGACCAGTAATACGGATATCTGATATTGGAAGACGAATCGCAACGCCAGCAGAAGTTAAGATCATTAAATCATCATTATCTACAGTCGATTTAATGGCAACAAGCACTCCTGTTTTATCGGTCACATTAAGTGTTTTAACACCTTTACCTCCTCGATTTGTGATTCTATAGTCTTCTAGTTTTGATACTTTTCCGTAGCCTGCTTCAGAAACAACTAAAATATTTTCATTGCTATCTGGTTCAACACAGATCATACCGACAACTTGATCGTTATGATCACCTAGTGTGATCCCACGAACTCCAGAAGCGGTACGTCCCATTGATCTCAATTTTGTTTCATTAAAACGGATTGCTTTTCCAGAGCGAACTGCCATCATAATATCGTGACCACCATTGGTAAGCCTTGCTTCAAGCAGCTCATCATTTTCACGGATGCTGATTGCATTTACTCCATTCTGACGAGGACGGGAATAAGCTTCTAAAGATGTTTTCTTAATAACACCTTGCTTAGTACACATCACGATATATTGATTATTAATATAATCCTCATCTTTCAATGTTTTAACATTGATATAAGCTTTGATTGGATCATTAGAGTCAATGTTAATCACGTTTTGAATTGCCCGACCTTTAGATGCTTTCGTTCCTTCGGGAATTTCATACACCTTTAACCAGTGACAACGACCACCTTTTGTAAATAAAAGTATCGTATTATGCATCGTACAAACAAACATGTGCTCAATATGATCTTCATCTCTTGTAGAAGAACCTTTCGAACCTACACCACCACGTGACTGTGTTCTGAAATCAACTAAAGGAGTACGTTTGATATATCCCATTTTTGAAATAGTAATTACCATTTCATCATCGGCATAGAAATCTTCAGGATTAAACTCACTAGAGCTCAATACGATTTCTGATTTCCTCTCATCACCGAAGGTTGCATTTACCTCATCAAGTTCATCACAGATGATCCCCATGCGAATATCTTTTGATGCAAGAATCTCCTTCAGGGACTCGATCAACGTGTTAATTTCTTCATAGGAAGCAAACAATTTATCTCTTTCAAGACCTGTAAGCTTTTGAAGTCTCATATCTAGAATTGCTTTCGCTTGGATTTCATCTAGGCCAAAGTTCGAGATCAAACCATCTTTTGCTTCTTGTGGTGTTTTAGAACCACGAATAAGCTTAATCACCTCATCAAGGTGATCAATCGCAACGATTAATCCTTTTAATATATGCGCTTTCTTCTCAGCCTGATCTAATTCAAATT
>JAONJW010000086.1 GCA_028377305.1 Prolixibacteraceae bacterium
TTCTTAAAATAAAGCACTCCGATGATCTGTTAATAAAAAACAATCAAATTCTGAACCAAAATAGGCAGTTAGAAGAACTAAACCATAAATATATTGAGACAAATACAGCTCTTTATCAATCAAAGAATGAATTAGAGAATAGTAAAAAAGAGAATGACAATGTCTTTTCGATAATTACCCACGATTTACGTAGTCCTTTGACTTCAATTATTGGTGTGAACCAGATGATAATTGAAGACTATGAGGAGATGTCAAAAGAGGAGCTAAAACCTCATTTAATGAGTGTATTTACACAAGTAAATAATCTTGAAAGACTCCTGACCAATTTATTATCTTGGTCAAGGGTGCGTAATGGTCAAATAAAAGCTAACCCTAAGTCGAATTACCTAGAGGAGGTTGTTGATGACGCTTACTGTGAGCTAGTCGCAGAGATCGAAGACAAGGAGGTGAATTTTACTATAGATATTGATGAAAATATTGAAGTTTTTATTGATGATCGTATATTTAATAAGGTGTTGAATAATGTAATGCGCAATGCATTGAAATACTCTTTTCCCAAAGGGAAAGTGGAGATATATGTCTCTTTTGAGAGCTATAATTATATAACACTTTCAATAAAAGATAACGGCGTTGGAATTGAAAAGAAAGAGCAGTTTACATTGTTCAGAAATGATATACCTGTTGTGCATACAGGAACCAAGGGTGAGAAAGGTACGGGGCTAGGGTTACGTGTATGTAAGTCATTTATGAGTATTTTAGGTGGAGATATACTATTGGAAAGTGACAACGGCAAAGGAACAACTGTCATGCTTAAATTACCTAAAAACAAGAAAAAAGAATAATAAATGGTCTCTATTCTTGTGATCAATGGATCGTTTATTTATTATTTCTATTTACTTTGTGGGCTCTGATGATCAAAAAAAAATTGAAAGATATAATGACATTTATTCCAACAAAACAAGATCCTATAGGTGTTGCAGTTAAACACTTTTGGGAAAATAATTGCCCTACATTAATTGATGTAGTTTCAGATATTGCTGAAGATGAGAAGATGGATGCAGCCTACTTTTTTCGCAACGAGACAATGATGCCTAAACTTGAACGAAAAGCACTAAGGTGGTGTGAAGGTCGTATTTTAGATATTGGAGCTTGTGTTGGAAGCCACTCTCTGCTTTTACAACAAAAAGGATATGATGTAACAGCACTAGACGCTTCTTATGAAGCTTGTTTAATTGCAAAGAAGCGAGGTGTGGTTTCTGTTGAGAATCAAGATTTCTTTCAATATGAACCAACGCATAATTTTGATACGTTACTGTTATTAATGAATGGGATTGGTATCTCTGGCTCATTGGAAGGGTTTAAAAATCTGCTTATTCAAGCAAAGAGTATGCTTACCGACAATGGATGTATTGTATTTGATTCATCTGATTTGATTTATCTTTTTATGGATGAAGATGGGGAAGCATTTATCGATATTAATAGTGATAAGTACTATGGGGTGGTCAACTATCAGATGAAATTCAATAGAGTAGAAGGAAATTGTTTCGACTGGTTGTTTCTTGATCCTGATAGCATGAGAGAAATAGTTGCTGAACAAGGTTTCTTGATTGAAAAGTATGATGAAGGGGATCATTATGACTATTTGGTTAAATTAAGACGAAAGGACTAAACAATTATGAGGCACAATAGTTTCCATTGTTTGAGAAAGATGATGTTCTTAGGGGTAGTGATACTATCCACTTCCATCGCTTCCATTGCAGATGAAGGAATGTGGATTCCTACTTTATTGAAGAAGTATAATATGGAGGATCTGCAGCGATTGGGATTCCATTTGACAGCGGAGGATATATATAGTGTAAACCATGAAAGTCTGAAAGATGCAGTAGCACTATTTGGCGAAGGATGTACTGGGGAAGTGATCTCACCCGATGGCTTGTTGTTGACGAACCACCACTGTGGTTATTCCTCAATACAATCTTTGAGTAGTGTGGAGGATAATCTATTAAAGGATGGGTTTTGGGCACAAAAACGATCTGACGAACTCCACTCTCCCGCACTAAAAGTGCGCTTTTTAGAGCGGATGGAAGACGTTACAGATAAAATAATTTTAGATCTTGATACACTTTCTAAGGTACAGCAAAAGGAGAAGATTAAAGAACGTATTCTTGCTTTAACCAATACGATGAATCAGAAACCATATACTGAAGCAATTGTCAAGCCTTTGTTGTATGGGAATCAGTATTTTTTATATGTCTATAAAATTTATAAAGATATTCGCTTGGTGGGTGCGCCTCCTTCATCTATAGGTAAATTTGGTGGGGACACTGACAATTGGGTTTGGCCAAGACATACTGGAGATTTCTCTATGTTCCGTATTTATGCTAATGAAGATGGCAGCCCAAATACGTATTCAGTGCAGAATGTTCCATTAAAGACGAAGACTTTCTTTAAAATAAAATTAGGGAAGCTCAAAGTAGGTGACCCAACGATGGTTATAGGATATCCAGGGAAGACACAGTTATATCTCCCTTCGGATGCGATCGAAATGTATCAAAATACTTCGTTTCCTACTCGAGTGGATGTGAGAGATGTGAAGTTAACTACATGGAAGAGCTTTATGGATAAAGATCCAAAAGTTGAAATACAATATGCTTCTAAATATGCAAGAACAGCAAATGGATGGAAAAAATGGCAAGGCGCTGTGTTGGGTCTGTCACGTTTTCATGCTGTTGAGCGTAAGAAAGAATCAGAAAAACTATTTCAGAATTGGGTGGATGCTAATTCCAATAGGCAAAAAGAGTATGGTGACGTCTTATCTAGGTTCGACTCGTTATATAAGGAGTTTGATATTTACAATAAACGTCATATATATTACGAGGAGGTGGTAGAGAGAGGGGCTGACCTGTTTGAATTAAGTGCTATCATGAATGGTTTTATTCATGATAAGGATAAGGGGTTAGCAGTGGATACTACAGCATTATTATGCAAGATAGACAAATTCTACAAGGATTATAATCCAAACGTCGATGCTTATGTGATGATGGAATTACTACAACTGTATGTCGACCATGTCTCTCCTGATTATTATGGCAAGATGCTATTCAAAATGAAAGATAAACTGAATCAGGATTATTTTATTCGTAAGGTTTACAACAAATCTTTTTTGAAAGATCCGCAGAAAGTCAAGAATTTTATCACCAACTACCAACGATCTGATCGCAGCAAGTTAACCAAAGACTCCATCTTTAAGCTAAAACACCAATTGGATCAAACTTATGTATTTACCTCGTTCTTTAAGTACCAATATATCAGTCAGCAGATCCAACAGAACTTGAAGCTTTATGTAAAAGCTTTAAGAGAGATGAATGGAAAATCGGCATTTAAATCTGATGCCAATTTAACGATGAGAATCTCCTATGGGGTCATCGAAGGATATTGCCCTAAGGACGGTGTTGAATACAGTGCATTCACCACATTAAAAGGTGTGTGGCAAAAAAGTCAAATGGATATTGTAGACTATGTTGCACCAAAGAAGCTTATAGACTTATATGAGTCTAAAGATTACGGAGCATACGTCAATGCAGAAGGAGAAGTGCCTGTAGCATTCAGTGCATCGAATCATACTACTGGCGGAAATTCGGGAAGCCCTATTTTAGATCGTGATGGATATTTAATTGGAGTCAACTTCGATCGATGTTGGGATGGGACAATGAGTGATTTGATGTTCGATCCACTTTATTGTCGAAATATTATCTTAGATATACGTTATGTTCTATTTGTAATCGATAAATATGCAGATGCAGCACATCTAATAAACGAGATGGAAATAGTACATTAAAGTAAAAGGCTATCTTTTAAATAAGATAGCCTTCTATTTTTGTTATTGGTGATCAGAGAAATATTTCATAAATTGAGACCGCTCAAACATTTGCTGATCCATCTCTGGATTATTTGATAGTCTTCCTCTAAATTCATCTAGATTATTGAAATTCCATTTATTCATCCACTTCAATAGGCTATTTTCTATGGATTTAATCTGCTCTGCTCCTTGTATATATAAAGTCGAACAGAGTTGGGTCACTGTGGCTCCTGCCAGAAGCTGTTTTATTGCATCTTCTCCTGTGTGGATTCCTGTTGAGGCTGCGATATCAATCCCCTCTACATGCCCTGAAACAATACTAACCCACCTTAGTGAACGTCGTAAATCAGAGGAACTACTAAAAATTTCACTCGAGGTAATTTGTAATGTCTCTATATCAATGTCTGGTTCATAGAATCGATTGAATAGAGTTACAGATGCTGCTCCATATGCCTTTAGCTGATCGACCATCCTTACGATATTAGTATAGTGTGAACCTATTTTCATCCCAATAGGTAAGCTTGTAGCTGATTTCACTGTTTTTAGGATGTCAATATACTTTTGTTCGATCTCTTCTGATGTCTCTAGCCTACTTGTTGGTATAACAAAGGCATTTATTTCTATGGCATCTGCTCCAGCTTCCTCCACTTTCTTTGAGATATCTTCCCATTCATTATGACTGATACAACTCAAGCTTGCAATGATAGGAATATCTACGGCTTTCTTTGCTTCAGTAATAATATTGAGATGTTTCTCTAATGAGTTTTTTCGCGTGTATTCTTGAATGTATTCTAAAGCCTCAGGATAGGAAGTGTTATGAGCTTCTTTCTGACTTATATGATGTGCTTCATTTCTTATTTGCTCTTCAAACAAGGATTTAATGATTATTGCAGAAGCACCGTTCTGGGCAAACTCTTTGATTTTATCAAGTGATTGAGATAAACCCGAGCTTGCAACAACAAATGGACTTTTTAATTCTAGCCCCATATAATTACATGATAGTTTTGTCATATCTTCTCGTTTAATTTGTTTCTATTATTGATTTTCGATACTATCCCATACCTTCTTTCTCGATTTGTCCGTCTATTTAAAACGATCATCACAACAAAAAGGTTTTAACATCTATAGAATCGTATGGTTAGATGTTACGTTTTCCAAAAAGAGTACTTCCTATTCGAACCATTGTACTCCCACAATCTATTGCCAAAGGATAGTCCGAAGACATCCCCATGGATAGAGTATTAAAATAACCTTTTTCTTTGAAAAATGTTTCTTGGAATGAATCAAAATAACGTCTCAAAAGAATAAATTCGTCTTTGACATCAGTTTCTGAATTTGTATTTGTAGCCATGCCCATCAAACCTACAACTCTGATATGCTGGAGCTCTTCCAATATGTTAGAGTTAAATAGCTTTTCCACATTTTCAATTGTTAAACCGAATTTAGTCTCCTCTTTGGCAATGTGGACTTGTATTAAGACGTCTATAACACGTCTGTTCTTTTGGGCTTCGTTGTTTATTATTTTCAGAAGTTTAGGACTATCTACCGAATGAATTAGTGAAATAAAAGGAGCAATGTATTTTACTTTATTGCTCTGAAGATGGCCTATCATGTGCCATTGAATATCCTTAGGAAGGAGTTCTTGTTTGTAACATAACTCTTGTACCTTATTCTCTCCAAATACTCTTACCCCGACACTGTATGCTTCCTTAAGCAACTCAACCGGCTTGGTCTTAGAAACGGCTACCAGTTTAACATGTTCTGGTAACTGATCATTTATTGCTAAAATATTCTGTTTAATACTCATAATTTGTTTCAGAATGTATTATTCTATTCTAGTTCAAAGTTACAATTTATCTGTGTAATTTCTTCGATTCGTAGATCTTTCGACTTGTTTAAAACCATAGAAGTGTGAAACCTTTGCTATGAACGACTCTTTCTGCTGTTTAGATCAATGAAATCAGCTATCTGCGATAAAATTTTGTGATTTATATTACATTTTATTTCTTTGACTATTCAACATAATTCTAATCAGAGATAATCAACAACAATCAACAGATAACTCAGTTTGTCAAGATCATTTTTAATCTACAAAAACCACTATTATACACTGTCGAATAGTAGGAGTATATAGTTTAATTATGATATCTGAGATTCGGACTTATCGATTATTAAAAATATTTTATGAAGCATTATTTTTTTATACTATTTATGTTTCTTTCTGGGATATGTAGTGCCCAGAATTGGTCTACTGTGGGTAGTAAGAATATTAAGAATATAAGATCAATGGCTCGTTTGGGGAGTGAGGTGATTGCAATTCGAGGGACAGACCAGATTGTCAAAGTCGATTATGATAAAGGTACCGTAGTCAATTTTATTCCTAATACGTCATTTAATGAGCATGCATTATTAACAGATATCTATGTTTCTACAGTAGGTGATATCTACTGTGTGGATAAGACAAATAAACAAATCATTGTTTTTAACAGGGAGGGAAATAAACAACGAGATGTGAACGTAACCCTAGATAAACCTCTTACTTGTTATCTGAGATCAGATGGTATACTATGGGTCGGAGGCGATGGTATTGAACTCTATCAACAAGGGGTACTTCTTCATTCCATCGATCAACTAACGTCGACAACTAGCTCTTTAGCTAGCGTGAAGGATTTTTGTGAAATAAATGATGAACTATATCTAATTGATCGCAATCGTGGTATTTTTAAAGTGGATGGAATCGCGGGCACAAAACTTCTCGATAGTGAGTCTTACAGGAATTCAGCAATATTTCATAAGGCTAATCAAATGGCTTCTTTCAAAAATATGCTTATGGTGGTTGCTCAATCTACGATTGGAGAAGGACATGGACTTTATGAGTTCTCAACACCAATTGACTATTCAGCTTTTGTTGACGAGATTGGAACAAACAAATCCGGAGCTTATGGTGTTGTATCGATGGATGATTATTTATTAATTTCAGGAGACAATGGAATAAAGAAAGTTAATTACCATGATGTGGTTGCCCCAACGTTGACAATTAAACGTTTTGAGATCACTTCGGACAACTCTATTGCAGTTGATTTTACTTGTGATGAAGATGTTGATGTAATATTAGATGTTTATCAAGGTGGAGTAAAAGTGACGACAAAGAAAATCAAATACGCCTTTGCGGCGAAACACCATATAGAGAATATCAATAATCTTAACAAAGGAGAAGATACCTACGTAACTTTAAGTGCAACAGATAAGGCAAAGAATGTTTCGGCTATTCTAAGATCCGAAGAAGTCGCATTAGAACTGGTTGTAAAATTAAATCAGTTGTCTCGTGTAAGTCCAAATTATGTGGATTATTATATTCAAGCAAATCTAGAGGGAGATCTGTATTATGTCTTGAGTGACGACTATAACAATAAAAGCCAATTTACGACTTCAAAAGAAATAATTGCGTCACCGAATGTTGTAAATGCTGGCTTGGTACACAAAGGAGGAGAGCTTAGGAGGTTTAACTTTGATTATAACAGTAATAAAAGAATTTATTATGTCATTAGTAATGGAGTGGGGGTCGTAACCAAAGTTGCCACTCGTAAAGTGATGACTATGGATGAAATAGATCGTATTAGGAACAAAGTACTTTACACCTTAACAGGCAAAGGAACTCCTCTGTCAGAAAAGTGGGTAAATAAACATGCCGAATATACTGCGAACAACGCAGCAGCTGCTCTAGGACGATTGGGTAACTATCAAGTCATTGCAGGTTTGACTCCATATATGTTACTAAGTACCAAAGGAGATCAGGATGATATCGATAGGAATCATCTAAGGAGTATGATTATCAATGTTCTGTTTCCTTTGGCCATCGCATACAATGTCAACGACCCTTCCAATCCCTATTATCATGATGTGAACGTAAAGAATGGAATCATACAATTATTTAAATATGCAAATGCCCGGCGTTTTGATGGCACTTGTGATTCCGAGTTTAAAGGTGGCGGAATCTATTTAACTTTATCAGGATATTTCTATGCCTCTTTATTGATGAGAGATGAGTTAATCAAAGAGGGTTTTTGGACAGAAGTCTTAGCTACATGTAAACATTGGACTGAATGGTCTTTAGCTGAAGGAGTGGATATTAATCGATGGGATAATAATGATCGAAATCGTTCAAGGAATTCTGACTTGATGAGATCTTTTAATCGCAACAAGCTTTTGACCATATTGATGACGGGTTCTCAAAAAGCAACAAGAGCAACCAATCTAAGAGATTTGTCAAAGTTTATAGACGAGGGATGTCAGCTTTCTCCAGGATGGGGAGGCATGATAAAAAATGACTTTACGGGGTATCACCATCATGGTTTTTGGTCCAATGCTTATAATGCTGATGCAGTTAGAGAAGCTTCAGAAATGGCAAGTTATCTATCGGGAACCACTTATGAATTAGGTGTAAAAGCATTAGAGAATCTCGCAAATTATTGGATCGCCTACACTTTCTATTCTAACAAGTACGATGTAGCCAATGGTGTCACAGGTCGTTTCCCAACCAATAGAAGTTCTTTGTTACGGAATAGTATTTCAATACTGAGTCTTACCAAGGTGTTACCCGAGGGGAATTTGAAAGAGAAGTTGCAACGTCATTTTATTAACTTATGGAATAGCACCGATTATATTAAGGATAAAAGAGCCAGAGATGCCAAATGTTCCATTGGTTATAGTGGAGGTTTCGGAAATTGGGTAGATGCAAATCGTTTTGTGTCAAGAAGCAAATTAATGCCATTGAAATATGTGAAAGGAAATAGAACATTCCCTTATGCTGCTTTTCAGGTGCATCGTCATAATGATGTAATGGTGTCTGTAAAAGGTTTTAATAAATATGTTTGGGATTATGAAAGTAATGGAGAGCAAAACTTTTTTGGTTATCATCAATCTCATGGGGCTTTAGAGATTATAGGAACTAATGATCCCCTTGTCGGTGGACCATCAACTTCTGCATCTGGATGGAATCCAGGTGGGTATGATTGGAATCATATTCCAGGGGTTACGGGATACAAAATGTCTTTTGCGACATTGTATGAAAGAAACAAGAAATATCCATGGGCAAGGTTTTCTTTTGACTATTTTGCTGGAGGGGTTTCCTTACTTGATGAATTTGGAATGTATGGTTATAGGTTTAAAGATGTTCGTACTTTAAATGGTAAATCAATTTCGCTAAGAGCAAATAAATCCTATACATTCTTTGGGAATTATGTCGTTTGTGTCGGAAGCAACATTGAGGGAACTTTGAGTAAACTCCCTGTACACACAACCATACTTCAGAATTTTTTAAATGATCAAGAGGTCCCAACAATCGTAAACTCTGTAGACCATAAAGGTGTTGCGTATCATCATACTACCACGACAGATGGAGCTCTTAAGATCGAAGATACCAAAGGGAATGCGTATTATTTTCCTAATGGTAATAAGGTGCAAGTTCACAGAGAATTGCAGACTTCTAGAGACGACAGAAACAAAATAGACACACATGGATCGTTCGAAAAGGTATTTATTGATCATGGTGCACGTCCTCGTGGGGACCGATATGTTTATGTTATATCGTTAGAGGGTAAAACTCTTAATGACAAAATCGCCGAGAATCCTTCTAATTATTTTAATATACTAGAGCAAAGTGGAGATGCACATATTATCTACTCAAAAGTAAAAAACGTATATGGTTATAGTTTCTTTAGAGCAGGTAAGGTCAGCACCAAGTACGGTGTGATCGAAAGTACTGATTCTGATGCAATGGCAATCGTCAAGGAAAATGAAAGCTACATTGACCTTGCTCTGACACACTTAGATTTGGAGTTATTAGATAAAAAACGTTGGTTACATCAAGTTTGGCATGTCAATGATAAAGATCGATGGAATAGATCTAAGGAACAATTGGTAAACATTAAGTTAAGAGGTCAATGGAGTTTGCAAAGCAATGCAGAGGGACGTGTGATCTCAAATGGTTATAATGCGAAGACTAATTTAACTTCCATTCAATTTAGACCGATTGATGCAAAATCATTAGAGGTAAGACTAGAAAAACCTGGGGTCATACTATCCTCTCATAGTACAGAGATAGATACTTATCGTATATATCCAAATCCTGTACTATCGCAGTTTCGTATTTCCTCTTCTAAAGCCTCATCAAAAAATAGGGTCATCATCTATGATGTGCTTGGAGTGAAGGTGACAACTATTGATAATTACATAATGAATAACCCTATTGATATATCTTCGTTAAGAAACGGACTTTATACCGTAGAGGTCTATAGCCCTTCTAATGAGAGACTATCTTGTCAAAAGATTGTAAAGGTTTAACCATATTATATGCAGTAAATA
>JAONJW010000087.1 GCA_028377305.1 Prolixibacteraceae bacterium
GTTAACTCAACGTTGGATCTGGTCAGGCTATTGAAAAGCGTGCTTTTACCACAGTTTGGGTGTCCCACTAGGGCCACTTTAATGCTCTTCTTTTGGTTTGAATTGGCTCTCTCCTTAACTGTGGTGTTTAGCTTTTTGTTTTGACTCTTTTGAATCTGCGCTTCGGATACGCGAATGTAGGAAAGGTCACTCTTTCGAATGAATAAATGATTACTCCCGACCTTTAATTCAATGGGATCTTGGAGCGGTGCTGATTTGACCTTAATTAACTCTGTTCCTTTAGATATCCCATGCTCATAGAGCCGTTGCTTGACATCGTGATTCCCCTCGATGGACTCTACATATACTTTTTGGTTATGGCTTACCTGTGATAAGTGCATTATTATATAATTGTTGTTTTATCTAGATTTATTATAAACAAATATAAGTTTTTTGTGTTAAGATATACTAAGGATTAATATTAATATGTGAAATTACTGCTACAAAATAGTTTAAACACAGATTTTGCCTTAGACAATTATTTAGCCAAAACTATTTTTCATCGAAGAGAAGAAGGGACAAAATAGAGCGAAAAGAAGAGTCGATAAAGGGAATGGGAAGATTAAATGTACGATAAGTCGTATCATCCAGAGTAGGAAAGAGTCATGTTCTATTGCGAAGGACACAGGTGCATAAAAAGCTAAGAGATAGCTTCCATAAGATACATTCAAAATGAATGCACCTTATGGAATATTATTGAAGTTATTTTGGCATTTCAAAATTTTCAATCACATAGTCAAGATCCTTATCCCCTCTTCCACTAAGGTTCACAAGGATTGATTCTCTAGGATTTTGTTGTGCTAGTTTAATAGCATAAGCTACGGCATGTGCACTCTCTAGAGCAGGAATGATTCCTTCGCTACGACTTAGGTCATAGAATGCATCGATACACTCTTTGTCACTAGCGGTCACGTAAGAGACACGATTCATGTCTTTAAGCATACTATGCTCCGGACCTACTCCAGGGTAATCTAATCCACTGGCAATAGAGTGTACCGGTGCAGGCTCTCCATTTTCGTCTTGAAGAGTATAACACTTGAATCCGTGGATCATACCAGGAGTACCAAGGCTCATTGTAGCAGCGTGATCGCCTAACACATCAAGAGATTTACCACCTGGCTCTACACCAAATATTTTACACTCTTGGTCTTCTAAGAATGCAGAGAACATTCCCATTGCGTTACTACCACCACCAACACAAGCAATTACATTGTCCGGAAGTTCGCCTGTCATTTCATGAAACTGATCTTTCGCTTCGATACCGATGATTCGTTGGAAATCTCTCACCATCATTGGGAAAGGGTGTGGTCCTACGACTGAACCAATACAATAGATAGATCTTATTGGATCTTTTAGGTATGCTTCGAAAGCCGAATCTACGGCCTCTTTTAATGTTTTAAGACCATGGGAAACAGGAATCACAGTTGCACCAAGAACTTTCATTCTCATTACGTTTGGATACTCTTTCTGAATATCTACCTCTCCCATGTGGATCTCACACTCTAACCCAAAATATGCAGCAGCTGTTGCTAATGCTACCCCATGTTGCCCAGCACCCGTTTCAGCAATTAACTTCTTCTTACCCATGTATTTTGCAAGAAGTGCTTCTCCCATACAGTGGTTAAGCTTGTGGGCACCAGTGTGGTTTAGATCTTCCCTTTTAAGGTAGATACGGCCACCATATTTTTCCGAAAGTCTATTACAGAAATAGACCGGAGTTGGTCGTCCTTGATAATGTTTTCTGATGTTACGAAGTTCTGCAATGAATTTGTGAGACTTACTGATAGAATAGTATGCCTCAGTAATCTTATTCATCTCTTCTTGTAGTTCATCTGGGATATAACTTCCACCATACTCTTTAAAAAAACCATCTTTGTTAGGATAGTTTTTGAAATAATTGCCTTGCATATTCTTGTTCTTATTTATATAGTTCTGTAGCAGTTTGATTGTATCAAAATATGATTTCAATCATAATGATAGTCATTTTATGATAAAAATCATAATGAGCCTATTGATATTATAATTTTTAAAGAGTGAATTACATAAAATAATGAGTGAAACGGTTTTAATGGTGTGCCAAAGAGATATGGTAGGAAAATGTTTCTCTAGGATGAGAACATTGTATTAGGAAGATCTATCGTAGTGAAGGATGAACGAACAGACAGCTCAAGAGGTGTCGGTTCGATATCTTTGGGTAGTCAATTATAGTAGGTACAATCTATTGTGGATTATGAGATGACACCGCATAAAAAAAAGAGAGCTTCCGAAGAAACTCTCTTTTTATAAAATGTAAATATCTTAATCTTAAGATCTACTTTCTTAAGCGTTATCTACAGTTGACATGTGCTCGATTAGCTCAACAACTTTGTTTGAGTATCCAATCTCGTTATCATACCATGAAACAACTTTTACGAAGTTGTCGTTAAGTCCGATACCAGCACCTGCGTCAAATACAGAAGTACACTTCTCACCAACGAAATCGTTAGAAACAACTGCATCTTCAGTGTATCCAAGAACACCAGCCATAGCTCCTTCAGAAGCAGCTTTCATCGCTTTACAGATAGCTTCGTAGCTAGCTGACTTCTCAAGACGTACAGTAAGGTCTACAACAGAAACGTCTGGAGTAGGAACACGGAATGCCATACCTGTAAGTTTACCGTTAAGCTCAGGAATTACTTTACCTACAGCTTTAGCAGCACCAGTAGAAGAAGGGATGATGTTTTGACCAGCTCCACGTCCACCTCTCCAGTCTTTCGCAGAAGGACCGTCAACAGTTTTTTGTGTAGCAGTAGTAGCATGTACAGTAGTCATAAGACCTTCAACAATACCGAAGTTATCGTTAAGAACCTTAGCGATAGGCGCAAGACAGTTAGTAGTACAAGATGCGTTAGATACGAAATTCATATCTTTAGAGTAGTTAGCGTGGTTAACACCAACAACAAACATAGGAGTAGCATCTTTAGAAGGAGCAGACATAACTACTTTCTTAGCACCAGCAGCAATGTGTCCTTGTGCAGACTCTTCAGTTAAGAAAAGACCAGTTGATTCAACAACATACTCAGCTTCTACAGCAGCCCAGTTGATATCTGCAGGGTTACGCTCAGCAGTAACGCGAACTGTTTTACCGTTTACTACAAGTTGTCCTTCAACAACCTCTACAGTACCGTTGAAACGACCATGAGTTGAGTCATATTTCAACATGTAAGCCATGTAATCAACATCGATAAGATCGTTGATTGCAACAACTTCTACATTTGCACGCTCTGCAGCAGCACGGAAAACAAAACGGCCAATACGACCGAACCCGTTAATACCAATTTTGATAGTAGACATAATGATTCTCTTTAAAAATTATATAAGAATTTAGAACCTCTTTTGAAAATGTACACAAATAAACAAAGTATATTTTAAAACATCAAATTTTTTTTGGATAGCTTTCAAAGAATCTTTTTTTTATATATTTCTCTAGGAAATTTATACTCTTTTTTGTAAACCAAAACAGAGATCTAGAAGTTATACTATAGAGTAGAATGACCACAGAGCAATAAGGGAGAGTGATAATAATATATACCCAACACAATAGATGAGCAACAGTATGCTTATAGACACAATCAAATACGATAAAAAAACGTTATATTTGATGCATTATTGAATTTAAATAAGTACAAAATGAGTGTGAATATGATTCATCAGCTTAATCAACATAAATCGATTCGTAAATATACTGATCAACCCATAGACAGAGAGCTTTTAACATCTATCTTAGAAGCAGGAGTACGTGCTTCTAACACCGGTAATATGCAGATGTATTCTGTGATCGTTACAGAGGATGCGAAACAGAAAGAAGCATTGTCTCCAGCACACTTTAACCAGCCTATGGTTAAAAATGCTCCGGTAGTATTGACTTTTTGTGCCGATTTTAGACGTGTACATCAATGGTGTAAGATCAATGATGCGGACGCTAGTTTTGACGATCTTTTGTGGTTGATGAATGCCACTATCGACTCTATGTTGGTGGCACAAAATGTATCGGTAGCAGCAGAATCCGAAGGATTAGGTCTTTGTTATTTGGGTACAACCTTGTACAATGCACCTCAAATCATTGACACACTTGAACTTCCCAAAGGGGTAATTCCAATCACAACAATAACATTGGGATGGCCAGATGCTAATCCTCCTTTGACAGATAGGTTACCAATGAACGCCGTTGTTCACTTTGAGAAATATGAAGATAACAGCGATGAAGATATCCGACATTTATATTTTGAAAAAGAAGCGCGTGAGGATAGTAATAAGTTTATAACAGAAAACCATAAAGAGAACTTAGCTCAAGTATACACAGACATAAGATATAAGAGAGCTGACAATGCCCATTTTACAAAAGTTCTAAAAGAGACGCTTATTGCGCAGGGCTTCAAGCTTTAGGCTCAAAGATCATTGCAGTTAAAGTAGAAAAAAGGATCTCAGTAAAGAAGAGATAATGAAAAAACAGAAGGTGGAAATATCCTCCAAATACATTGAATATAAGGGATGGCTAGAGAGTCTTGATACAATATTCGATGCGGAGGGAGAAGTTATTTACGGAGGCCGTAACACGGTTAGTAAATTCAATGTTGCAGGTCAGAGTTTTAATGTAAAATCATTCAAGACCCCCAACTTTGTCAATAAGTTTGTGTATGGTAACTTCAGGGATTCGAAAGCCAAACGGTCGTATGATTATGCACATAAGCTTCGTGAGCTAGGGGTTGATTCACCTGAACCCGTTGGCTATGTTGAAGTTTATAAGAACGGGTTATTCTTTAAGAGTTATTATGTTTCGATTCAACACACATATGACTTTACGATTCGCGAGGTTCTAGAATATCATGTGTCGAATAGAGAAGATATTTTAAACCAATTTATCAATTACACTTATGAGAAATTACACAAGAATGGTGTTTTCCACTTGGACTACTCACCAGGTAATATTCTTATTAATGTAACCGAAGAAGGAGTGTATCAATTTTCACTCATTGACTTGAATCGCATGAAGTTTATTCCTATTGACTATACGAAGGGATTGTACAATCTGCGTCAGTTTGATGCGGATAAAGATTCTCTCATTATGATGGGAATGGCTTATGCTCGGAAATGGAAAAAAGATCCGGAAGAGGGAGCTCGACTATTGGTTGCATTCGACCATAAATACAAGCATAAGAGGGTTGTTAAACATAGGTATAAGAACTTTTTTAAGAGCCTTCGTTTTTGGAAATGATGATAAGCTAAATTGGAGATATAAAAAATGCGATTAATTGAACTTAATCGCATTTTTCATGTCTTCACACGATGTCAACGGAATTACATTAGCACTTCTTGCTCTTCTAATACATTTAACACCAAAGATGGTGTAACATACTTCATACAAAGAACCTCGTCCTGGGAACAAGGTTTTCCTCCATAAACAGAGCAAGGGCGACACTTAAGTTTTCCTTTGGGAATATGAATATTATACTCTTTTGGTTGACCAAAGGCAGAGAATCCAAATACAGGATCGGTTCCTCCCCATATAGAGACCGTCTTTGTTCCAGAAAGGGCAGCTAGATGCATATTAGAAGAGTCCATCGCAATCATTAAGTCTAGACAAGAGATAAAAGCAATCTCTTCTTGAAATGGGATCTTACCAGCCATACAGAAACGACCCTTCTTCTTGTCCTCTAATTGTGTGAGCTTTTCGATCTCTTCTTTACCTCCACCAAAAAGGAAAAAGGTTACATTATATTTTTCTTGGATTAGATCCATTAGCTCTCTACTATTATCAAGCCCCCACATCTTAGGAGCATGCATTGCAAATGGAGCCAAACCTATAGTCTTGGAGCCTTTTAGAGCGAGTTCAGCAAGTTGTCTTCTAGCTCTCTCCTTAATATTTGAACTAGGAATAATCGAAGCTATCTTTAGTGGTTCTGTTTCGATCTTTGCCTTACGGAAAACGTCTAAATATCGTTCTGTTACATGTTTCAAAGGTATCTCAGACTTTCTTAATAGAATATCCTTCTTCTCTTTACGACCTTTATCAATCACATATATCGGTTTGCCGGCAATACGAAATAGAGACCTCCAGACACGAGTACGAAGCACATCATGAAGGTCAAGAACAACATCCCATTTTTGTAGTGTTTGTAGTTCAAAATAGAATTTGACCAACCCCCAAAAGCCTTTATTCTTACCTTTCAAATCAGGGAAGACTAATTCCAAGTTTTCAATTCCTTCAAAAAAAGGGGCAAAGAAAGGACGTGTTACCAAAGTAAACTTACTTTGTGGATTGGCTTCCGTTGCTGCTCTAATAACAGGGACAGTCAAAGCTACGTCACCCATTGCTGACAAACGAAATAATAGTATATTTTTCAATATTATAGCTTAAGAGAATAAAACAAGTTAAACAAACAAGAGAACATCTATTCCTTAAGTTTTGTTCTATTAGGAAGATGTTCTCTGTTATTAGTTCTTAATGATACAATTACCCAATTATTGGTAATCTTCATATGATTTCTCTTCAATAAGCTCTGAACCAGTCTTGTCGTTGATCTCTCTTTTCACTTCACAACGCTTGTCGTTAGTAAAATAAACCGATCGAGCTGTTTGGATAAAATCATCTCCAAATTTCTTTTCTCTTTCAAGATCTCTGATATTATCTTCAATATCCCAAAGTTGACAATTGATATCATACAACTTTTTGTATAGTGGGTCATTCTTGTCAATAATCTTCTTCACAGCTTCGTCAAGAACTTTGTGTTCATTACGAAGGTTCGCCAATTTAGCTTCGTCGCTAATTCTCTCTAATTTAATCTCAATGATTGTTAGCTTATCAACAATCTCCCCGTTGGATACATCAATTTTCATAAGAGTTCTTGTTTAAATGATTAACGTATTACGTTTCAACGTCTATTTATTTTATTCAAAGGTACATTTTTTAACCTAATATGTCCTAAATAATTATGCAACTATTTCGCCCAAATATTGTATTTAAGAATACACCAAATAGCACGACACCCGTCTCTCCATCCAATCTTCTTGCCCTCCTCGTAGGTTCTCCCATAATATGACACCCCAACTTCATATATTCGTATGTTCGGCAAACGACTGATCTTAGCAGTCACTTCAGGCTCAAAACCAAATCGTTTCTCTTTTAAAGACAAGGATTTTACATTTTCTGATTTAAACAATTTATAGCATGTTTCCATATCGGTCAGATTGAGATTGGTGAACATATTGCTTAGGTTTGTCAGGAATTTATTTCCTTTAGAGTGCCAGTAGAAAAGAATACGGTGAGGTTTCGACCCCATAAATCTTGACCCATAAACCACATCAGCATGCCCCTCGACACATGGCTTTAATAGCAAGTTATACTCTCTTGGATCGTATTCAAGATCGGCATCCTGTATGATTAAATAGTCTCCACGAGCTTCACTAATCCCCCGATGAATTGCAGCTCCCTTCCCCATATTACATGGTTGATGAAAAACCTGAATATTGTCGTCCGTATTATCCCTCAAGTATGATTCTATTTCTGAAACGGTTTTGTCGTTTGAACAATCATTTACTATGATTATCTCTTTCTCCATTTCATGAATAAGTACCACTTGTTTAATGGCATAAAGAATAGAACAAATTGTTGCTTCTTCGTTGTAGGCAGGGATGATGATCGAAAGCTTCATGGATTGTTTATTTAGGAGTCGTTTTAATTCATAATTTTCTTAGTGTGACACCACTTACCTGCTTTATTACAGAAACAAAGCATGGTGTTTTGTTTCTGTAATAATAGTACTTTTTTGGATAATATCATAATTAATAATAATCTAGACTTACCTAACCGATAAATGAGAAATAACCCATTTTGTTAAAGTCTAATGGACGATGTCATCATTTTTAGTAATACAAATAACATGTCCACTTTAATATATAAATACCAAAGGCTATTGAGTCGTCCACAAATTAAACACAAAAGACTTATTTTAACAAAAAGAAGACACGAATCGGATAACCCTAAGAGAAGGTTGTTTTTTTAGTAAAACATGCCGTACAACACATTAAAATAAAACAACACACAACAAACTATATATCAACAACATACATATCAACAATATCACAACACACTGGTTGTGAATTGAAAATTAGCGATATTATATTTTGCAGTTACAAGATTATGCGTACTTTTACAATCGATTGCACAATCATAGAGATAGAATAATAAAACAAGCATAAACCATCACGCCGAATAAATAGAGGGTGATATAAGTTATTTTAAAGACGATGACAAAAAAAGTAGTTACTTTCGGAGAAATCATGTTGCGTCTTGCAACACCAGGTTATTTACGTTTCTCACAATCAAACGAATTCACTGCAACATTCGGTGGAGGAGAAGCTAACGTAGCAGTTTCATTAGCAAATTATGGAATTCCTGTTGATTTCGTAACTCGCCTACCAAAGAATGATATTGGTGACTGTGCCATGAAAGACCTTCGTAAATACGGAGTAAACGTTGACAATATTATTTATGGAGGAGAAAGATTAGGTATCTATTTCCTAGAGACAGGAGCAGTAACCAGAGCATCAAATGTTGTTTATGACCGTGCTCACTCTGCAATCTCTTCAATCGAACTAGGAATGATTGATTGGGATGCTGTATTTGCAGATGCACAGTGGTTCCACTGGACAGGTATTACTCCTGCTTTATCACAAAGTGCTTGTGATGTACTAGCTGTAGCAATCAAGAAAGCAAATGAAAAAGGTATCACAGTATCTACAGACCTTAACTACAGAAAGAAACTATGGAACTATGGTAAAACTGCAAATGAAGTAATGCCAGAGTTAGTTGCAGGTTGTGATGTAGTTCTAGGAAACGAAGAAGATGCTGCAATGGTACTTGATATTCACCCAGATGGTGTGGATGTAACAGGTGGTCACGTAGAAGGAGCTGCTTATGAATCAGTATCTCGTCAGATCATGGATCGTTTTCCACGTGTTAAGAAAGTGATTACAACACTTCGTGGATCTATTTCTGCTAACCACAACTCGTGGGCAGGAGTACTTTATGACGGAGAAAAATTATATGAATCACCACAATATCAAATCACACACATTGTTGATCGTGTAGGTGGTGGAGATTCATTCATGGGAGGTCTAATCTACGGATTAATCTCTTACCCAAATGACGATCAAAAAGCACTTAACTTTGCTGTTGCTGCTTCTTGTTTGAAGCACACGATTTACGGTGACTATAACTTAGCTACTGTATCGGAGGTTGAGAAGTTGATGTCTGGAGATGCATCTGGACGTGTATCACGATAAGTATTTAAAGAATCTGAATTATTGAAAGTGCTGTGGTTATATATTATGACCACAGTGCTTTTATTTAAATTTACAAGAGATGGCTCGTTTTAGTAAATTAGAGGTAATTGCACAAATGAAAGAAACAGGAATGATTCCTGTGTTCTTCCACAATGATATAGAAGTTTGTAAAAATATCGTAAAAGCATGTTATGATGGTGGTGTTCGTGTATTCGAATTCACTAATCGTGGAGACTTTGCTCATGAGATATTTGCAGAAATGGTTAAATGGTCAGCAGTTGAAGCACCTGAAATGATTTTAGGTATTGGATCAATTGTTGAAGCATCAACAGCAGCACTGTATATTCAACTTGGAGCAAATTTTGTTGTTGCACCACTTCTTCACGAAGAGACAGCAAGAGTTTGTAACCGACGTGGTATACTTTGGTCTCCTGGATGTGGATCTGTTACTGAAGTAGGTCGTGCACTAGAATTAGGATCTGAGGTTGCAAAAGTATTCCCTGGATCACAAGTTGGTGGACCTGCATTTATTAAAGCGGTAAAAGCACCAATGCCTTGGGCTATGATGATGCCTACAGGTGGAGTAACTCCTACTAGAGAAAACCTAGAAGGATGGTTCAATGCTGGAGTGACATGTGTTGGAATGGGATCACAATTGATCACTAAAGACATTATCACTGAAGGTAGATATGCTGAATTAACAGCACAAGTAAAAGAAGCGATGTCGATAATACGCGATTTGCGTTCATAATATCTTTTCTTTGTTGATAAAGAATTAAGACCTCTTTAATTAAGCAATTATAAAGGCTGTATCCTAAGATACAGCCTTTTATGTTATTATAATTATTTAAA
>JAONJW010000088.1 GCA_028377305.1 Prolixibacteraceae bacterium
AACCAATAAAGCACCCCCAGCAGTGTCCACATATGGGCTACAAGCCCCCATGCCGGTAGCAAGAGAGTCTTCGATCGCACTGCTTTGAATATCTATTTTATAGACCATTCCCTTGTCGTAGGAAGTCGTCACATATAGTTTTCCATTTTGAATAGCCAAGCCTGTCGGGGCTTGTGAAAAGGGCCAAGTGGCAATACTCTTTTGGGTTGCAATATCAAAGGCAACTACATGCTTTGTCCCTTTTTGTGCAAAAAATAGTACATTAGAAGAACTCTCTATAGAAACCGATGATATAAATAATGGCAGATCATTATTCTTCAAAACTTGCGCATGACCTTTTGTTGTCAATAACAACAAAAACAAAACAAAAGTATATATTATATTTTTCATCTCATTAGTAGTTTAGTACAGTCTTATCGCTCAAATATCATAGCCATAAAGCTTAGATATCTCCATTGCATAGCTATAAATTTTTCCGCCAATCTCATCCATATCATCCAATCGTATTCTTGCAGAGGGAGCTGTCAACCATACAGCAGCTATCGGGTATCCATACTGATTAAATATCGGTGCACCAACACAGTGTACTCCTTCTAATTCCTCTGCTCGATCCAATGCATAGCCTTTGTTCTTCACAATATCAAGCTCTTCAAGAAAAGATTGCTTACTGGTAATCGTTCTCTCATTAAATTTCTGAAATTCAATAGTATTGACAATATCCTTTTTTTCTTCATCTGGTAAAAAAGCGATCATTGCCTTGCCTGGAGCAGAGGAGTGTAGATAAAATTGTTTTCCAACAGTCAACATAAAAGTAAATCCATGATTCCCAACAATCTGTTCTAGAACCACACCTTGTTTTTCAATAATTGTACCAAGTAAGATCGTTTCATTTAGCGTATCACGTAATGATCTCATATATGGCAATGAACTCTCCACGACACTAGATTCATCAACAGTAGATAATCCAATCCGTAGAAATTTTTTTGAGAGAGTAAATTTGCCTTCTATTTGATTCTTCAACAAATATCCTCTTTCAACCAAAGTTGTCACAATGCGAAACACAGAACTCTTAGGGAAAGACAAACATTCCTGAATTTCACTCAATGTTAATCCATTTCCATTTACAGATAATAATTCCACAATTTCTAATGCTCTCTCCAAGTTAGGCACAGAATAACTTTTGTTAGGCACACTCTCTTGTTTCATATTTAAACTATTGTTTTATATATGGCATCAAAAATAATAAATTATTGAACACTGAATACTTTAATCCACTTTAATCGATTCTAAATTGACTAAATAAACAAGGGAAAGATGCTATCTTTCCCTTGTTAAACTAAAATATATTAAAGCATTAAAAAACCTCCAACAAAACGGTCTTATTTAGATTACCTAAAGGATTAACTACTGAGTCACTCTTCTTCCATAAACCAACTCTCATATTTACATATCTCCCATCTACAATGTAGAAATGAGTCTTTGGTGCAGGGTAATTATGCTGAACAAACCAAACAAAAGTTTCACCATTATAATTAAACTCAAAAGCTTCTGCTATCGTATCAGGGACATCCACCCCATTACGATTAGTTACAGTAACACTTTTCAGCTTTGGCATGCCAAGATCAGGATCATATACGAGGGTTTTCAAACTTGTCAATCCTTTTCCTTCACATTGTGTTACAAAACGAGTAGCAGGAGTTTTAAGATTATATTCTTTCGACCAAAAAGAGTCCTCTTTCGAAACCCTTACCTTTGGATCAAGAGACACACTAATATTATGATCATGATAAGTAGTCTTAATTTCACCACCCGAGACTGTCATCTTATCATTTGAGTAGTTAAAATACTGATTAAAACGATGCACTTCTTTCGATTCAAAACAGTCGTTAATCAACCAAAGTGATGGCTTTATATATAAAACCGATCGCTTCATCATTACAGGATCGTTTAAACGGATATAAGCCTTATTGTTCGCCTCTGCCCAATCACCCCAATCATCTATTACAACATTTTGATAATCAGATGAAGCCTCCCACTTGTTTGACCAACTAGATTGATATAATGCATTATCTTCACCATCAACTCCAATTGTATTATGGGCTTTACTTGATTTAAAATATTCTCTTTCTGGTACTTCAACATAGGTAAAGCGACCACCATCAACCAAATAGTCTCTACCATGTGCGAAGAGTGTAAAATGGAGTAAATCATCATGACCATGACCACAATACAAGTTTTTCATATGGAAAGAGCTAAACACATCATCTTTCCCCCATCCACTCCTCATATACAAATCACCTACGACATCTTGATATACAGTACTATAATCTGAATCTACACCTTTAATACGACCTAATTTTTTTAAATCTTTTTTACTTAAATCAAAATAGTTTGAATAATCAACACCCGAAACTTCAACCCTACGTTTCAATAATGGGTCAGCAGTCGTTAAAGCAGGCTTTACCCACATATGTGTTAAAGGTGTATCATCACTATCTCCATACAAAGGCTGATTACCATTAGGTTTCATCCAATGTAGATTGGCAAGAGCCATTTTGTGTGCAGCATCCACGATATGAAAAGGCACTTTATCAGAGAATCGCTCTCCTAAGAAAACAACATTCTCTAAACAATGTAACACTTCATTATGATACATAGGTGATTTTTCCCATTGTACACCATCAGATCCCATTTGCAATGAAGCAGCTAAATTCAATCGCTCCAAGGCATCTCTTTTCCACTTTTCTGCATTCTTATCATCCTTTAAGAATAATGAAACGCAGTACAGTCCATTATATTCTAGAATCCCCCAGTTACTAGTTTTAGAAAAAAACGAAAAACTTTCATCAAGAAAAGCAGCCTGTTCAATCAATGAATTTTTAAACTTCTCCACAAACTCAAGAGTCAAAGCACGACTTCCTTTCACATACTCATAGGTCTTAATCCAATTTTCACAACGTATCCCAACTTCAATACGCCTCCATGAATTTGCCAATCCCTTTTTCGTTCCTTTAGGATTTCGAGCTATCCAATCTGAACAATCCTTAACCCACTGCTCAGCATATTTTTCGTCTCCAGTGAGCCAATAAGCTCGACCAAGATCAATCCAATATTTATGGCGATTGAGCATATAACACCACTCAGGATCACCATTAGGCATAGCCAACCAATCAATTTGCCCATCGAACTCGTGTATTTCCTGGGTCTTTTCCATATCCCATTCATAACGAAATATATATTCTCCTTTTATTATTTGATTAGCAATCTTTAGAGTTTGTTGCACTTCCTTTGGGTAGAGTGCTTTGATGGCATTTCTTTCTTTTATTGTATGACTTAAATACAGAAATGAATCTTCGCTTTTTTGCTTTGCATGAACACTACCAATTAACATGAGAGCGATCAAGATAAAAAAGTATCCTTTATAACTTAAATTATTTATGAATTTACAGCACATTGTTTTATAGATTTAGTTCTCTCCAAATTTAACTGAATAACTCTAAAAGAAAAAAAATATCCAACATACATCAAATCACACGAAAGAAATCGATAAAGTACAAATAAGCCATATCACCCGATTAAACTCTAGCTTAACCTAAAGGCTGTTATTTTTCATCAGAGACAACCCATAATAATTTTAAACAATTCATAGAATAAGACATTAGAATTACACATCCATTAGCATCTTATCATAATACATACACATGGAGTTATACCGATAGCACCAGATTTTATGGAAAGATATTCTTCAACCACGCCTCTAGGCACTATTTCGAAGAGTGAATGAAGTATAACACACATTTATTGATCTATTTATTCTAATTCTGTAACATTTGCAACACTAAATGGTGAAATTATTATCTTCTTTTGAAGATGAATTAAAAATATCTAAATATGAAAATTGTAAATATAAATACGCTTCATTCGAAACAAGGAGAAAAACCAAACGTAGAATTACTTCTCAACACAGGAAATATCAAAGAGATCCAAATCTCATTTACAAAAGGCCAAACAATGGATAAACACACTGCACCAGGCGCAATTGTAGTAATGGTATTTAAAGGTAAAATAGAGTTTGGCGTAGATGCGCACACACATATACTAACAGAAGGTGATATATTATCACTAGGCGCTAGAATTCCTCATAAACTTCGAGCTTTAGAAGACACAATTGTCCGCTTAACACTCTCACCCAATGATGATTTTAGAAGAGTTAAAATGCTTATTGATAAATAGAAGTATCCACACTAAATTCCAAAACGCAAAAAAGTGGTTCGGGACGAATCGAACCACTTTTATATGTTGTTTATTGTTTTTAAAACTAATTCAGGAATTGGTTTAACAATCCTTTAAGAGCAATTAAATTACTCAGAAATCACTTCAAATGAGAAATCCACAACAACCTGGCGATGAAGCTTGATTTTTGCTGCATGTGATCCAACTTCTTTAATTGAATCCTCTTTGATAGTGATTTGCTTACGATCGATATCGAAGCCTTGAGCCTTAAGAGCTTCAGCAATTTGGATGTTGTTTACAGAACCGAAGATCTTTCCAGTTGATGAAGTCTTAGCTCCAATTGTCACTTTAAGATCTGCTAGTTTCGCTGCAACTACTGATGCCTCTTCTTTCAACTTAGCCTCTTTGTGAGCACGTTGACGTTGATTTTCTGCCAACACCTTCTTTGCCGACTCTGTAGCCAAGATTGCTAGACCTTGAGGAATCAAGAAATTACGAGCATATCCATCTTTTACAGTGACGATGTCATCTTTGCTACCCAAACGAGCAACATCTTGTTTCAAAATAATTTCCATCTTTTCTCCTTTAGTTTTTGATTATTTCAACAAATCAGTTACATAAGGCAACAAAGCGATTTGACGCGCACGTTTGATAGCCTGAGACACCTTACGTTGATACTTCAACGATGTTCCTGTAATACGACGAGGAAGAATTTTTCCTTGCTCGTTCAAAAACTTCTTAAGAAATTCTGGATCTTTATAATCAACATACTTGATGCCATTCTTCTTGAAGCGACAGTATTTCTTCTTTTTGATCTCAACTGTTGGAGGAGTCAAATATCTAATTTCGCTACTATTCTGTGCCATGACTTAGTTCTCCTTTTCTGCTTTAAATTTGTTACGACGTTTCTCACTGTATTGCGCTGCATACTTCTCTAGTTTCACAGTCATGAAACGGATAATACGCTCGTCGCGCTTGAATTCAGTTTCAAACTTTGCAAGAAAGCTTGGATCCGCCTTAAACTCAAAAAGATGATAAAATCCTGTAGACTTCTTCTGAATTGGATAAGCCAATTTCTTAAGTCCCCAGTTCTCTTCGTGAATCATCTCGCCGCCATTATCGACAACAAGAGCACGAAATTTATCTACCGCTTCCTTTATCTGACCTTCAGATAAAACGGGAGTAGCAATGAAAACGGTTTCGTACTGGTTAAACATGATATAATTAACTTTAAATGATTATTAATTAACTGTCACCTTCGTGAACAGCGCCGCAAATATAACACCTTTAATTCGACTCTCAAACACCGAAGAGAAAAAAATAATCAAAAATATATCATTTCACAAAAAACCTCATAAATTTGTGGCATACATAGAAGATCAGTAGAACTTCTTGTGGCATATTCCACAAATAACAACGGCCTCATAAAAATGTGATCCTAAAATAGAGGCTAATTTTATAATGACATAAAACACAATGAACCAAACACAAGAAAATTTTAAAAGGATTTCAGTGTTAGCAATTCCACTTATTTTATCTCAAGTTGGACAAGTTCTTGTCACATTGGCAGACAATGCCATGGTTGGACACATAGGGAAAGAATATCTTGCAGCCTCAGCATTTGCTAATAGTGTCTTCATGGTCATAATGATGTTTGGTATGGGAATAACATTTGGGCTTACTCCTCTCGTAGGAAAGGCATATGGAGAAAATGACCCAATTATGATCCAAAAACTTTTCCACAATTCATTATTTCTAAATAGCATTTTAACCATCATATTACTAATCGCAGGAATTGCTGCAGGTCTACTTATGCCTTATATGGGACAAACCAAACTTGTGGTTTCACTTGCTCAACCATACTATTACATTATACTTTTATCCTTTATCCCCATGGTTTATTTCTTCTCTATAAAACAACTTGCAGAGGGGATGGAAAACACAACGATTGCTATGATACTAACCATTACAGGCAATTTAATGAATATATTAGGCAATTATATTCTCATATATGGGAAATTTGGGGCACCCCAACTCTATCTTAATGGAGCTGGAATCTCCACTTTTATCTCTAGATTGTTTATGATGATCGCCTTTTTTATTGTTTTCAAAAAAAACACATTATTCGATAAATACACTATCTCACTAAAAACAAACGAAATAAGCAAAAGTATCCAAAAACGATTACTCTCCATAGGAAGTGCCATCGGTTTACAAATGCTTGTCGAATCACTCATTTTCAGCCTTGCTTCTATCATGATGGGTTGGATAAATGAATTATATCTTGCTGCACACCAAATTGCCATGAGTCTTTCATATCTAACATTCATGATATCCAATGGAATAGCACAGGCAACAACTATTCGCATAAGTACCCTTTACGGGCGAAAAGAGTTCAGTAAACTTAAATCGGCAACAAATGTTTCTCTTATGATTACATTCTTATACTCTTGTGTTGCTTGTATTATTTTCATAACGATTCCAACACAACTAGTGGCTATTTTCACCAATGAAGGAAATGTTGTAATTGCTGCAGCATCTTTAGTCGGCATGGCAGCAATATATCAAATATTTGACGGCCTACAGGTGCTTGGGTTAGGAATATTAAGGGGCTTTGCTGACGTTAGAATACCTATGATATATGCTGTCACATCATATCTATTGATTGGTATTCCACTCGGTTATATTGCAGCATTTAAATTCAACCTTGGCGCACATGGAGTATGGTCAGGAATTATTGCTGGACTTGGATTTGCCGCCCTACTATTTTGGTTAAGAGTAATCCATAGACAAAAAGCGCTGTCTGCTTAAGATCTATAACAGATAATTCTACCCTATTTAGACTAAAAGTAAAGATTCCGTTTGAATATAAAATGAGCTAAAACACTACACATAACAACAATTATTATATGTAGTATTTTAGCTCAATATCAAATCGCATAAAATTCAACCATCAAGATCTTATTTTAAAAAAGCAACTCAACATAACACTCCACAATCCTTTATTCCAAGGAAATACAGAGATATCGCCTCTTGCAGCAGTATTCTGAAATCATACAAATATTAAAAACATGTTGTAAAATTACTGATTCATTTGTTTGTACTTTCGTATACTATTGTAGTTTTGCTTTGTCAATTAAGAAATAATCACTCTTTTTTGTATAAAGAAAAACAATAGAATCTAGAAATTTACAATTTTATTATGACCGAAAACACCTTCTCTAGACGAATGACTCTACTCGCAATGCAAGCTGCATTAAGAGGAGGGAAGGAAATACACAGAATATATCGACGTAATGATGTAGAGGTAGCATATAAAGAAGATCAATCTCCTGTTACTATTGCAGATAGGAAGGCAAGTGAGGTCATTTGCGATGTGCTTTCCCTGACAAATATTCCTGTACTTAGCGAAGAAGAAATTTTTCCATCTTTCGAAGAAAGAAAAGAGTGGGAATACCTTTGGATTATAGATCCACTAGATGGAACAAAAGAGTTTATCAAGCGAAACAATGATTTCACCGTTAATGTTGCCCTAATTCATCACAATCAACCAATACTGGGTATTATATATCTTCCTATTGCAGATGTAATTTACTTTGGGAACCACAAAGATGGAGCATTCATGTGTAAAAATGCACACAAAATGGACCCTGAAGAAATTCTTCAAAAAGCGATTAAACTTCCTATTCCACATCACCGAGATAAATTCACTATTGTTGGAAGCAAATCTCACATGAATCCTGAAACTCAAGCATGTTTCGATGCCATCATAAAAGAAAAAGGATCTGAAAATACTCAGATCATTCCTTGTGGCAGCTCTATTAAAATGTGCATGATTGCAGAAGGTAAGGCTGACATTTATCCTAGATGTAGCAACATCATGGAATGGGACACTGCAGCTGGACATGCTATTTGTGAAGCTGCGGGCTGTACTGTTACTGAATTTGACAACAATCCATTAACTTACAACAAAAAGCAATTTAAGCAACCTTGGTTTGTTGTGAAAAGAGAATCTTAACCATATAAAAGGAAATACATTGATATATTTTGTCTTATATATAGACTTTTGTATCATTGTCTTTTTACTATCTTTGTGAATATAAAAAAACAGGGTATATAAAGAATGTTTGAAAGTCTTAACGAAAAACTAGAGAAGTCCTTCCAAATGCTCAAAGGGCAAGGAAAGATTACTGAAATCAATATTGCAGAAACATTAAAAGAAGTTCGTCGTTCTCTTTTGGATGCTGACGTTAACTTCAAAATTGCAAAAGATTTTACCAATAGAGTAAAAGAAAAAGCTATAGGCCAAAAAGTACTTACTGCTGTTAAGCCAGGACAATTGATGGTTAAAATTGTTCATGATGAACTAGCAGATCTTATGGGAGGCACTGCAGAACCAATCAATATAAAAGAAAATCCTGCCATCATTCTTATGGCTGGCCTTCAAGGTTCGGGTAAAACTACTTTTTCTGGAAAGCTTGCAAATCGCTTGAAACAAAAGGAGAAGAAGAATCCTCTTTTAGTTGCCTGTGATATTTATCGTCCTGCAGCAATCGATCAACTCAAGGTCGTTGGTGAGCAAATCGACGTACCAGTATATGCTGAACCCGAAAACAAAAATGCTGTTAAAATTGCTGAAGCTGCAATTAAGCATGCTAAAGAAAATGGGCATGATGTGGTTATTGTTGATACTGCTGGTCGACTAGCTATTGATCAAGACATGATGGATGAAATCGCAGCTGTAAAAACTGCAATTATTCCTTCTGAGATTCTTTTCGTTGTCGACTCAATGACAGGTCAAGATGCAGTTAACACAGCCAAAGCGTTTAACGATATACTTAATTTTGATGGAGTAATCTTAACAAAATTAGACGGTGACACTCGTGGTGGTGCTGCGCTTTCTATCAGAGAGGTGGTTCAAAAACCAATCAAGTTTGTTGGTACAGGGGAAAAAATGGAAGCATTAGATGTATTCCACCCATCACGTATGGCAGACCGTATCCTTGGTATGGGGGACATCGTTTCTCTTGTAGAGAAGGCTCAAGAACAATTTGATGAAGAAGAAGCAAAGAAGTTACAAAAGAAACTAGCCAAAGACCAGTTTAGTTTTAATGATTTCTTGAAACAAATACAGCAAATCAAGAAGATGGGTAACATCAAAGATTTAGCTGCAATGATACCAGGAGTTGGAAAAGCATTGAAAGATGTTGATATTGATGATGATGCATTTAAAGGTATTGAGGCAATTATCTATTCCATGACACCTGCAGAGAGGGAAGATCCCGCTCTACTTAGTGGATCACGTCGTCATCGTATTGCAAACGGCTCAGGAACTTCTATTCAAGAAGTAAACAGACTCATTAAACAATTTTCCGAAACTCGTAAAATGATGAAAATGATATCTAATGGAGGAGGTAAAATGAGGGGAATGATGGGTAAAATGAAAGGAATGAAAAAAAAGCGATAAGCACACTTTAAAACCACTTCTTTTAAAAAGTAGTCTAGACATATAATGCCTAGACTACTTTTTTTATATCCCAATATATCACATATATTTATGGTAGAAATTCATTTTAACAATTTTATATCTGAAACATTATTACTGGTATAATCTCATTATCAACACACTCCACATAACATCCCATCCAATGGGATTCTTAACAAAAAAAACCACCTCGTTATATTTGCAAATATCAAAAATGGTATTACTTTTGTTGTCAGGTGAGTGCTACACGACATGCTCCTACTGAAACTCCCCAGGGTCGGAAGGCAGCAAGGATAGGTGGTTGTAGCAGTGCGATGTAGTTAGCTCACCTACTTGCCGAATTAGCTCAGTTGGCCAGAGCACGTGATTTGTAATCTCGGGGTCATCAGTTCGAATCTGATATTCGGCTCTACGGTAAAAAGGGAAATTGTTTTTGACATTTTCCCTTTTTATATTATTATAATTTACACATTGGCATTTCCACTATTAAAGG
>JAONJW010000089.1 GCA_028377305.1 Prolixibacteraceae bacterium
ATAGGTAAACTGACAGATATCAATAAAACAATTATTATGCTCTTCATATAAATTTATTAAACAAAACAGTTAGCCTGGTAAGGGCTAACCGTATACTTACATATTAAAATTGATTATAATAAGCACTATCAATACACATCGCAATATGCTTCTAGATGTGCTAAATAGTTCTCTCTAAAGCTCTCTGGATCATGTTCATTATATTCTATATCAATATATATACCAACAAAACCCGTCCCACAATCTAAATATACGTCTTTCATTACAGCTGCATCAGCCTTAGATCCTACAAAAAAACAAACCACAAAAAGTAAGGCTAGCAATAACTTTCTTTTTTTCATAATAAATTAGATTTTTAATTATTAAAATCAAATGACACAATCATCCAATCACACTTAATGTTAACTAAATACAACTAATATAGTATTTATTTAATAATATATTGCATTTGTCTACACTAAATAAACTGGTCTTTCCAACATTCATGCAATATCACAACAAAAAGAACCATACAACCTAACACACAACACATTACAAAAATCAATCATTCTAACAATCATAATATGGCTTGATAACAAACTCAAAGCATATTAGCTTTAACATCTTATTATACTACATGCAGACATTGAAATCCAGACAACACACTACTCCAAAACACACAAATATTTTTATTAAATTAATTATTACACAATTAGTATAAGACACTCTTCGCTAGACAGGATCACAATACTCCTAAATTGGGGTTACAAAAACGCACACCAACTTTGAGCTACTACTTGGCTTTGAATTCAAGGTAATATAACCTATACCTAATCTGTAGATAATCCATCCTTAATCCATCCTTAATCTATCCCTAATCCGTACATACCTCATGGATTTTTCATCCTTACCCCATGGTTCGTCCATCGAAATGGAGGAGTCGATGGACGAACCATGAACAAGCGATGAAGAAACCATGTATAAAGGACGGATTAGGGACGGATTAGGGATAGATTAGGAACGGATTATGTGGCTGTGAAACTGGGACCATACTAGGTTAAGGGGTAGTGTAAATGGGGTAGGAAAATAATAGCTGAGGGATATTTTTTGATGAGAAGGCATGATTGGTGTGGTCTTACGCATGCTCTTCCCTCCTATTGTCCGTTTATTTTTTGTTTTCATAGCCATTAACGGGATAAGATACTGGTAGTTTAAATGGTAAGAAGAGGCGATGTAAAGGTTATACTGTCAGGTATAACTCTGTAGTGGTTTTACATATACTATGGGTTTAATGGCTCTTGTTGCTTATTGGAAAGTTTAGGTCACGACTGGTTTTATCAACACTGTTTATAACGGAATAAATCACTGACAGTCAAAGTTATTTTGAATCAAAACAGGGAAATATTATAAGATATTCACAGGGATAGTTGGGGCTAGTAATAACTTTATCTAAATTTGTTAGAAGAAGGGTACTAAAGAATAAAAACAATTTGATTTTATTCTTTGGTACCTACATCAGCTTTTCTGCATTTAGAGAGGCGGGAGTTCAAAGCACATAAAAGGCTTTGATAAGATCAGAAGAAGGGTATCATACAAATTTTTCTTTTAACAAAAGCATATTGGCAACATATCGATAGATCCTTATGACAAATAATAAACGTGTACTTATTATCACATACTATTGGCCACCATGTGGAGGTGTGGCTATTTTTCGCCCGTTGATGATGGCAAAACATTTGAAAGCGTTGGGATGGGATGTGGTGGTCTATACGGCAGAGGAGGCTTTTTATCCTAGCTATGATTATAGTACGGAAGTCCCCTCAGACATAGAGGTGATCTATGGAAAGATATGGGAGCCTTATAAGCTTTTTAAGAAGTTTGCTGGGCGTAAGAAAGAGGATAGCTCGAATCCAGTGTATGTTAGAGATAAGAAGTTGTCGTGGAAGGATCAGTTGTCCATCTGGATTCGAGGCAATTTGTTTATTCCTGATGCCCGAAAATATTGGATTAAGCCATCGATCGACCGCTTATCAAGCTATTTAGAGGAGCATCCAGTAGATGTGGTGATCTCCACAGGTCCACCACATTCGTCGAATATGATTGGATTGGGAGTGAGTCAGCAATGTGGTCTTCCACTTTTGGTCGATTTCCAGGATCCTTGGACTCAGGTAGACTATTATAAGATGTTGAAGATCTCGGGGTGGGCAGATAAGCAACACCGTGAGATGGAACGACAGTTGTTCGCAGGAGCTAATGCCATAACGATTGCGAGTCCGAGTTGGGCACAAGATTTAGAGTCTATTGGAGCCAAACAGGTTACTCCGCTCCTTTTAGGATATGAAGAGAGTGAACTCTTGGGGTTACAACGCGAAGAGACGGGTTTTCAGTTGGTGCATGCAGGGATATTGGGGTACGATCGCTCTCCTATTACCCTGATCGATGTGTTGTCGGATCTTTGCAAGGGGAATAAAGCCTTTGCTACCGACCTATCTATTCTTTTTGCCGGAGTTGTGGATATTGGTTTGAAAGAGTATATCACATATAAAGGGCTAGATGAACATACTGAATATACTGGAAATGTGGAGAAACGAATGGCACTTCAGTATAATATGAATGCTTCGATTTTGCTTCTTCCATTGAATAAAGCAGATAACGTAAAAGGGCGGATTCCTGGCAAACTGTATGAGAATTTACGCACTGGGAACCCGATCCTATGTTTAGGGCCTCAGGATAGCGATGTAGGGCACATTATCGAATCATGTGGGGCAGGAATAACACTATCCTATGATGCTTATGATGAGATGAAGCAGTTTATTTTGTCTTGTTATGACCATTGGAAGAAGGGAACAAAAAGAAGTGCTTCTGCCAAGGTGCGAAATTATGATGTAGCCAATCAGATGGCAATACTTTCGGATTTGTTAGATCAAATAAATCACTAACGTTATGGAATTAAAAGCAGGGATTACATTGTGGAAACAGATAAAAAATTGGATACAAATTTTTGTGGTACGCCCTTTTCTATGGATTGCATTTTTCAAAATGCATATCATCTCAATCAAGAGAAAGAGTCGTGTGTCGATCTTTGTGATCGAGAAGCACTTCTTCGATAACACCAAGTCGTTGGCACCAGTGATTGGAGCGGATAAGGAATTGGATGTGGCATTTATTGTGAAGCATGATAGTGTGAGAGAAGAGATGGAGAGAGAAGGTTATCGTGTATTGAAGATGAAATCTTTTGCGGCCTTACGCTTTTTTCTACAATCGTCTTACGTGGCATTCTCTTATGGGAGTAGCTTTATTGAGTTTTTCCCCTATTTCATTTCGCCACGCTGGCATCAGGTTTTGTTTATAGATCACGGAATACCGGTGAAAGCTACGGCTCGAAAGGTACCCAAATACCAGCACTATGGGAATCATAAGCTACTGCAGCAGTATACCTACACTATTTGTAGTGGCAAACAAGAGGCGGAGCTACTTGCCGAAGCCTATGATATTCCGTTGCAGAATGCTTTGGTTACAGGGATGCCTCGTAATGACCGTTTGATAACACTAATGGATCATCCTGAGAGAATTAACAGAGATATTAACAAGGGGGATAAACGTGCTATTCTTTATGCTCCAACGTGGCGTCCTTACGACCGCACCCACTTCTTTCCATTTCCTGATCATGATTTAGAGCGGGTAAAAGAATGGTTGGATGACCATCAAGCAATCCTCTACTTTAGGGTACACAAAGAGGACTTGCAACGCAACGAAGCATTCTTCTCACAACTAGATCTAACAGGTCCATTTCGTTTAGTGAATCAAGATTTTGAGCCCGATGTGGTGGAGATATTATCGCAATTTGATTTGCTTATTTCCGACTTTTCTGCGATGATCGCAGATTTTTTACCACTGAATCGTCCCATGGTCTTTCTGCCTTACGACTACGAGACCTATGCTGCAGAGGTGGGACTGATTATAGACTATAAGCTGATGACTCCAGGAGCAGTAGTAAGAGATGAGGTCTCTTTCTTGGAGGCTCTAAAGGAAGGGTTTGAACACCCCGATCGATATGCAGAAGCACGTCATAAGTTGATGGATATACTCTACGAATTTGTTGATACCAAAGCTTCGCTAAGGGTAGTGGCAGAGATCAAGAAGTCGCTCTTTCGTCACCACTATCAAGCTTTAGAGAAGTAATTGTTAGCCCACTCTTTCAACAGTTTGTAGTTGCCAAGAGCTATCAATACTAAGAAGCATAAGGAACGTATCACTAGGTCGACCAACCAGAATCCTCCAATGTTGTTAGGCAGAAGATAGGCCACTACAGTTGCTAGGGAAGACATAAAAGCTAACCGAGCGATAGGAAGATTGAATGGGTGTATATGCCATCGGTGGTAGATATAGATCGCACGAACTAGTAGTATGGTGAAGTTCGATAGCAAGGTTGCAATAGCAGCACCAACCATTCCCCAAAGAGGAATAAGCATCATGTTGGTGACCACCACCAATAGCATGAGTAGAAATTGGAAGAGTGCTTGTACTCGAAATTTTGGGGAGTTGGCAAGGAGAATAGCTCCTTGTCCCGACACCATCTCTAAGACATTCGAGAAGCCGATGATAGCAATAACAATCATCCCAGAAGCGTAGCTTTCGGTAAGAATATTGGGGATGTTATCTAAATTAATCACAATACCGCCATAAAGCACTGCCCCCATTAGTAGTTGATATAAGGCACTTTTTTTGTAGGTCTCTTCAATGAGCTGAACGTTTTCGTGTCTCCAAGCATCTGAGATGACGGAGGCACCAATCTTTTTGAGCGCGCGTGCAGGTAACAGCACCATGGTTCCAAAGTAGAACGCAATGGAGTAGATTCCCGTCTGCTCAAGCCCAAGATAGGAGGCGACCATATATTTGTCGATATTAACAATGGCTATTCCACTAAATCCAGAAACAATTCCAAAGAAAGCGACATAACAGATCTCTTTGCGCAGACGTGGGGACAAGAATTGGAAGTTGGGACGAAAAGAGATCTTCTCTTTTTTTATCAAAAGATACATTAGTGCCAACAGAGGAACTCCCAGAATCGCCACATAACTGGTCAAGAAAGTTCCAAAAGACATGACACCAGAAAGGTATACTCCCAGTAGTACTAGATTTAGGATACGAACCACCACCTCTTTCATAAAAGTTCCGATGACGGCATTGTATAGCAGTCGATAGAGAACATCTAGCGCATTAAAGAAGAGGAGAAAAAAGACCAACGGAAGAATATAGCCAATGTGGTTTACAAGAAGTGGAGATCTATCGATATTCTGGGATACAATCCACTCCTTCCCACCTACAAATAATAAGAAGATCCACAGAAGAAAACCAATAGTGGAGATCATTAATAAAAGAAAAGGATAGCCTTTATGTTTTTCTTTGTCTGATCGGAAATAAGGAAACATGCGTGTGGTTACGGCATCGAAACCTAAAGAAGAGAATTGCGCACAGATGGTGGCAATGGCTACCAATACGTTTACCAACCCTACCTGTTCTGTAGAGAATAGTCGTGGCATTAAAATCGTAACATTCAAAAAGGCGATGAATGCCCCGACAAAGGACCAAAAGGAACCTTTAATGGTCTGTTTTTCTAGTATCCCCATAATTTTAAACTTGGTCGAGCAGATTAATTGTATCCCATCACGACAACTATTTATGCTTCATATCTAGTTCACTTCTGTATGTGAATCATAAGAATGATTCGCAAAAGTAGGATGCTTTTGATAAAAATACGAAACTATGGCCTATGAAACACTGTGTTCCATAATAAAAAGATTATTTTTGTTGTTAAGACTATTATTGAATTTAACAATATGAAAGATATCCAATGGAAAAAAGTGGGTACCATCGTAGGTATCCTTGCCATATTTCTAGTTGTAACTTACACTTACTTCTTGCCAACGCTTGAAGGAAGGGCATTGCAGCAACATGATCATGACACCTATATGGGAATGTCTTCCGAAATACGCTCTTATCGAGCGACACACGATAAAGAGGCATTGTGGACCAACCGTATGTTTGGCGGAATGCCTTCGTATTTGAGTGGTGCAAGATATTATGGCAACAAGTTATCAGTTATAGACAACATTCTACGAGTGGGACCTGTCCCTGGAAGTAGTGTGTTCTTGACTTTTGTTGGATTCTTCTTCTTGATGCTAGTATGTGGCTTGTCTCCATGGGTAAGCTTTGTGGCAAGTTTGGCATTCGGATTTTCCTCCTTCTATTTTATCATCTTGGGAGCAGGTCACAATACCAAAGCCATCGCGATATCCTATATGGCACCTGTGTTGGCAGGAATACTACTAACTTTTAAAGGGAAACGGTGGCTGGGGGCCTCACTACTTGGCGTTGCACTAGGATTGCAGCTAAGAGCGGGTCATCCACAAATGACCTACTACCTTTTGATTATGGTGGTGATCTACGGGTTGGTGGAGCTATACTACCATTTCAAAGATAAACTGTTGGTAGATTTCTTTAAGAACATTGGAGCTTTGACTGTTTTTGCATTGATCGCCTTGTTAGCCAACAGCTCTAATCTAGCCTCTACATATGAATATAGCCCCTTTTCTATGCGTGGAAAGTCGACACTGAGCACAGAGGATAAGACAAGGAAAGAAGGGTTAGATAAAAAATATATTTTTGATTATAGTTATGATGTAGGCGAAGCATTCACGGCTTTTATTCCTAGACTAAAAGGGGGTGGAATGAGTGAGCCTTTAGATAAAGATAGTCATCTGTATCAAGCTATTTCGAAACAGCATGGTGTAGGGCAGGCGAAGCAAATCACACGCAATGTTCCTCTTTATTGGGGTAGTCAGCCGATTGTGAGTGGACCTTTCTATTTTGGAGCCGTTCTCTGCTTTTTGGCCCTGTTTGGTATGTTCTTTGTTAGAGGACGCATCAAGTGGTGGTTGACCATTACCATTTTGGTGGCATTCCTTCTATCATTGGGTAAAAACTTTTCGCTACTGAGTGACTTTATGATGAATTACTTTCCTATGTATAATAAATTTAGGGATGTTAAGAACATCGTGATCGTTCAAAATCTAGCAATGGCTATGTTGGGAAGTTTTGCCGTATGGAAGGTGTATTCGAGAGATTATAAAGATGCGGAGATTGAAAAAGCATTAAAATATAGTGTTGGTATTCTAGGAGGACTTTGTCTGTTGTTGTTTGTTATACCTAGCCTTTCAGGAAACTTTGTGGGAAGTGTTGATGTCAGATTAAAGCAGATGGGGTGGCCCGGAGCATGGATTCAAGCACTACAAGATGATCGCAAAAGTATTGTTCGTATGGATTCCTTACGTAGCTTGTTTTTTGTGGTGGCATCGGCGGCTACTATTTGGTTCGTATGGCAACGGAAACTTAAGTCACAATGGGCACTAGTTCTATGGGCTGGATTGGTTTTAGTGGATATGTGGCCACAAGACAAGAAATATCTGAACGAGAGTAATTTCGTAAGCCAAAAGAGAGTCGATAATCCTTATAAAGCATCTAATGCAGATCAGATTATTTTAAAAGATAAATCGTTAGACTACCGTGTGTTAAACCTATCGGTAAGTACTTTTAATGATGCCAGTACTTCTTTCTTCCATAACTCAATTGGTGGTTACCATGGGGCTAAGATGAGAAGATATCAAGACCTTATAGAACATCAACTAACCAAAGAGATCGAAGCCATTCAGGTTGGATTTGGAGCGATTAAGTCGGAAAAAGATGTGAGCGACCTGTTCAAGCAGACTCCTGTGTTGAACATGCTAAATATGAAATACCTTATCTATAACCCGAAAGCACCTCCGTTAGTAAATGATGATGCTTATGGAAATGGATGGGTTATAGATCAAGTAAATTGGGTTAAGGATGATAACCAAGAGATGGCTGCATTAGGTAGCACCGCACTATCGCATATTGCTCTGGTAAACGAATCGAACCAGAGTGTTATAGGTAATCTATCAAACCTTCCTATTTCGAATAACGAAAAAGTGGTTATGACCCAATATGATCCTAATGAACTGGTATATAATGTTCATTGTGATACGGATCGCTTAGTGGTGTTTTCACAAATATACTACCCTAAAGGGTGGAAAGCATATGTGGATGATAAAGAGGTTGATATTTATCGGGTTAACTACTTATTAAGGGCATTGAAGTTTAAGAAGGGAACTCATCGTGTGACTTTTAGATTTGCTCCTTCGACCTATGAAAAAGGAGAGATAATCTCCTTGATTAGCTCTATTTTGCTTCTGTTGTCATTGGCAGGTATGGTTGTGTTTGAGTGTAAAAAGAAGACAGAAGCATAGCATGGAAAAAGGTCGTAGCAAAAGCGGAATACGCAAAAACTATAGAGACTATCTGCGAGTTACATGTAGTCATAGTTTGATACTCTTTCTTTTGGGGTTAATTGCCGTAATATATTTTAATGCGGTAGAGGCTTCGAAAGATGTGTATGAAAGTATTGGTATGACCTTGCTTATTTCAGACGATATTCCTGAAAATCAACTAGAAGAGACGGCTGCAGAGTGGGAAAACTTTGAGACCGTTAACTCTGTCGAGATTATCTCAAAAGAGAAAGCCGCAGAGAGTATAAAAAGTACATTTGGTACCGATGCATTAGATGTAATTGGGTATAATCCCATGCAACGTATGGTGGATATTACACTGACAGCGGATTTTGCGCGTAAGGGAAATATCGAGTTACTAAAAGAGCAGTTAGAAGGATACTCCTTTGTACAGAAGATTCATTACAAAGAAGATATCCTGGATTCCATTAGGAGTAATCTAAAGAATTTATACCTCCTATCATTGGTCATCATGGCAATTTTCTTTTTTGTGTTTATATCGCTGATGCAAAGTACGATCCAAAATTCATTAGATCGTAAACAAGCTTTAATAAAGAATATGCGACTAGTTGGAGCATCCAATTCATTTATCCGAAAGCCTTTTATGTCGGAAGCCTTTTGGATTGGTTTTATTGGATCGACCGCTTCATTAATAATGCTTGGAATTTTTGTAGGAGTGGTACAGCAAAAGTTATACGCAACGATCGAGTATGGAGTCATTACGGACAGAATAGTACTTATTCTAACGATCTACGCCATAGGTATTGGTTTGTCGTTGATTACGACAAGAGCGAAGTTGAATGCTTTTATGAGAGTGAATGAAAATGAAGTTTATTTTTAAATAACATAAAATAATGAAAGATCTGAACAATAACAAGTTTGCTTTAGAACCAGCAAATTACAAACTATTAATCATTGGCATTGGCATTATTGTACTTGGCTTTATTTTAATGAGTGGTGGCGGTTCAGAAGATCCGAATGTGTTTGATGAATCGATCTTTAACTTTCGTAGAACAACCTTGGCTCCCATCGTAGTTCTATTTGGATTTCTTTTTGAGATCTATGCCATTATGTATAAACCAAGAAATAGAAAATAACAATATAGAATGGATCATTTACAAGCTTTTCTGTTGGGACTACTACAAGGTCTAACAGAATTCTTACCAGTAAGTTCAAGTGGCCACCTTGCATTAGGGAGTCACTTTTTAGGTATTA
>JAONJW010000009.1 GCA_028377305.1 Prolixibacteraceae bacterium
TATTAGTCTAATTCATTACAGAAAACGACATGTCAAATACGATGAGTTGGGACTATCATTTCCAACCCTTTTACCTCAACTTACCATAGGGGATATCCACACAGCATTAAATTTACCCTTTAAACTACATCAGTGAGTTTATTTTGTGGTGGTGTAAATCAACCCCTATAAGAAAACAGCCTTCTAAAAGTGGATTATACAACACCAAACAGCTATTCCCTTATCCTTTTACCCCTATTTAACACTGACTTACCCCTGACTTAATCCGTCCCTAATCCGTCGGTAATCTGTCGGTAATCCGTCGATTGCCCATGGTTTCTCCAAGGTTCCTTCATGGTTCCTTCATCGATTTAACACTTTCGATGGACTAACCATGAAGAAACCATAAAGGAAGGGTGAGAGATGGACGGATTAGGGACGGATTAGGGACGGATTACCGACAGATTAAGTCAGGGGTAAGTCAGGGGTAAGTCAGGGGTAAGTCAGGGTGATATAGGTGTATGTAAGAATTAAGTGGGAAAGAATTTAGGGAAGATACATACTTGGTAGCAACTTGATGTAGACTTGATGTAGACTTGATAGTAATTCGACGGCAGTATTTCAATAATTACAAATGAGCACATATCATATTATCAGTAATATATGTTTTTAATATTATCGATCAATCGACAGTAATACCATATGGACTTGTTGCGAACTTAAGATGTGGTTTTATAAGGCTTGGAGCGAGTTTGGTAAGGAGAGAAGGTTGGGATAATCAATATTAAACTCTGACAGAGGTTTTTTGTTGTGTTTTTAAATATACGATGATCTATTTTGGGGGATCGAATAGATGCCATTGTTAAAGCTGGTTTATTTGATAACAATTCTTTTGTAAGTTTGTTACAACTAAGTTGACCGACCTTTTCAAAAGAGGGGTTAGCAAGACAATGATTAATCAACAGAAGTTATGAAAAATATATTATTGGTTGCAGCAAGTGACCTTTCAAAAGATCAGGTAGTTCTTTTCCCAAAGGAACAACCAGAAGTGCTTTCTCAATTAGATGAGAATCAAATCATCTATATTAAGAATCAATTAGATAAAGAGCAGACAATCATTGGGATGCCATCATGCGATGGTTCATTTCAGTGGATGGTAGCGGTAGAGAAGAGCGATGACTGTATTAAGATGGCGGAAGCGCTACGTCAGTTAGGCGCAAAGGTTGTTGCTTTGATAAAAGGAGAACGTATCGCTTCTATTGGAGTTAAAAACCAAACGGAGATGGATCGTATTGCCCTTCCTTTTGTAGAGGGTATGGTGTTAGCGGACTATAAGTTTGAGAAGTATTTCACCAAGAAAGAGGAGTATCCACTATGCTCTATTGAGATAGATGATCGTATTTCAGAAGAGGCCCTGTTAGATCTTACATCTGTGTTGAAGGCTACGATTAAGGCAAGAGACTTAGTGAATGAACCACAGTCGTTTTTGACAGCAACGCAGTTGTCTGAGGAGATGATTAAGATGGGAGAGGAAGCAAATATCTCGGTAACGGTCTTAGGAAAGAAGAAGATCGAAGAGCTGGGCATGGGAGGCCTTCTAGGGGTAAACAAAGGGAGTGTTGCTCCTCCAACTTTCACCATTATGGAGTATAAGCCTAAGGGAGCGGTGAATAGCGAACCGATAGTATTTGTCGGGAAAGGGGTCGTCTATGACACCGGAGGTTTAAGTCTAAAACCAACCGCAGCGAGTATGGACTATATGAAATCAGATATGGGTGGTGCAGCAGCAGTATCTTGTGCGACATATGCTATTGCATTGGCTAAGTTACCTTACCATGTGATCACTCTTGTACCAGCGACGGACAATAGACCATCGGGGGATGCTTATGCACCAGGCGATGTTCTAAAAATGTATAACGGCAAGACCGTAGAGGTATTAAATACGGATGCTGAAGGCAGACTAATTCTTGCCGATGCATTAAGTTATGCAGATAGATATAAGCCAGAGGTGGTGATGGATGTCGCTACATTAACAGGAGCAGCAGCTATTGCTATTGGTACTGAAGGTGCTGTCATCATGGGGAATGCTAAGGAGACATATTTCGAAGAGATTGATGAAGCTGGTTTTGCAACCCATGAGCGAAGTGTTCGTTTCCCTTTCTGGGATGAATATAGTAAGATGCTTGAGAGTGACATTGCCGATTTAAAAAACTTAGGAGGACGAGAAGCCGGAGCAATTACAGCAGGTAAATTCTTGGAGAATTTCACCGAAAGTCCTTATATCCATCTAGATATTGCAGGTCCTGCCTTCCTTCATAGTGAGAAGGGATATATCAAAAAAGGAGGTAGTGGCTATGGTGTACGTCTTCTTTTTGAATGGATCAAAACAAGAGCCAAATAATAAGATAAAGCACAAAAGATGACAAAGGGAGTGAAGAAGAACTGAAAAATTGATTAAATTTGATTCATTAAACAAAGAACAATAAGTCATGACTTTATGTCTTTGGCTAGATTCCCCAACGAAGGAATCTACCTGCCATGGTCATTTTCGAAGGAGACTTAACAATCATATATCATTATGAACTTTCAAAAAATCAAAATAGGAATCACTCAGGGCGATATCAATGGTGTCGGATATGAGGTGATCATTAAGTCTCTATCGGACGATCGTATTTTCGACTCTTGCACTCCCATTGTTTATGGTTCACCCAAGGTGGCGGCTTACCACAAGAAAGCCATTAATCATACCAAGGTCTCTTTTAACCAGATTGTAGATGCTTCGGAAGCCGAAGAGGGGAAAGCCAATATTTTGAATTGTATCTCTGAGAACACTCGTGTGGAGTTGGGGAAATCAACTACCATTGCAGGTGAGTCTTCGTATATGGCGTTGGAGAAAGCGTGTGCAGATCTGAAAGAGGGTAAGATTGATGTACTGATAACAGCTCCTATCTGTAAGGACAATATTCAATCGGAAGATTTCAGTTTTCCTGGTCACACAGAGTTCTTGTCAGAACAGTTCGACTCGAAAGATCACCTGATGTTGATGGTTAGCGAACAGATGAAAATCGGTGTGGTGGCAGGTCATGTGCCTATTTCTCAGGTTTCGGAATTTATCACAGAAGAGCTGCTACTAAGTAAGATTCGAGTGATGCACCAAACCATGATGCAAGACTTTGGTATTGATGGCCCAAGGATTGCAGTGATGGGATTAAATCCACATGCAGGAGATAATGGGCTTCTAGGGAAAGAAGAAGAAGAGATTATCACACCGGCATTGAAAAAAGCACAGGAAGAGGGTATAATGGCAATGGGGCCTTATCCAGCAGATGGATTCTTTGGCAACGGAACATATCGCAACTTTGATGTTATTCTTGCGATGTATCACGATCAAGGACTGGTGCCTTTCAAAGCATTAGCTTTTGATGATGGAGTAAACTTCACTGCAGGATTACCGATCATTAGAACCTCTCCAGGCCATGGAACGGCATTTGATATTGCAGGAAAAGGGAAAGCCTCAGAGAATTCATTCCGCAAAGCAATGTATCTTGCAATAGATCTTTATCGTAATCGTGAGATATACAAAGAGATCTCTAAGTCTCCTCTACAGAAATATGAGTTAGAAGATCGTCAGTCGATGGGAGACCGATCTATTTAATCCCATTTGTTGATCATAAAGGTTTTCAAAACATACAGTACCTTTTGTATCGCAATGGAATATCGAATAATCAAAGAGGCACTCCACAAGAGGGCCTCTTTTTTTGAGCAACAGAAAATATTAAGCTATGTACGAATACATTAAAGGAAACTTGACAGAGGTAACCCCAACCTATGCCATTGTTGAAACAGGGGGGATTGGCTATCAGGTATTCATATCTTTAAATAGTTACCAGCAAATACAATCGCTATCACAGGCCACACTATGGACCCATTTCGTAGTGCGTGAGGATGCCCAATCACTATATGGTTTTTCCGACAAAGAGGAGAGGGCTCTATTTCGTCATCTAATATCTGTAAATGGAGTAGGTTCCAACACTGCCATGGTGATGTTATCGTCCTTTCCAACACAAGAATTACTGCAAGCCATTCAAACCGACAATGTCAATGTGTTGAAAAGCATAAAAGGTATTGGAGCAAAAACAGCGCAGCGTATTCTTATCGATTTGAAAGACAAAGTAGGTAAAATTGAAGGTGAGGGTCAGATTGTAGCCTCTCAGAACAATACGAATAAAAATGAAGCGTTATCTGCTATGGTGATGTTAGGTTTCAACAAGAAAGCAGCAGAGAAAGTTATTGATAAAATTTTGAAAGAAAATCCAGCGATGGAAGTAGAACCAATTATCAAACTTGCACTGAAAAGCTTGTAACCCTAACACCATTTAGTGTGTAACCATTCAAGCCCAAGGAAACAGGTTGAGACAATTAGGTAAAATATGGATCCCCATTTGCATGATTCTATGCTTGGGGATCGCAATCAATAAAACGAACAAAGCATTTGGACGTAACTACACGTCCTCTCATTTAGAACGTTTCATCGAAAATCCTTCGATCTCTATTGCAGAAGATCCGATGGACCCATCGAAAGCTGCTCCTGACTCTACGGAGCTAACCCTGCCGCTTCCTGATAACATGAAGACGGAGGAACATTATGATCCAACCACCAATCAATTTCTCATTGAACACAAGGTGGGGGGACTCTATTATCAACCTACAGAAGCGTTCAGCTTAGATGACTATGTCAACTACGACTTTGATCGTGCCATTCAACAGTACTGGCAAAAGAAGACTTCTAAATCGGTAGAGGAGAAGCAAAAATCTTTGATTCCTTCTATTAGCATCGGAGGAGAAGCTTTTACAAAAATATTTGGGAATAACACGATATCGATCAAGCCACAAGGTTATATCGAACTCTCTTTTGGCACAAAAACCAATAGAATTGATAATCCAGCTCTATCAGAACGATTACGAAAAACTACCACCTTTGACTTTGATGAAAAGATTAACCTTAGTGTGAAAGGTTCTATTGGTAATCGACTTTCGATGGGAGTGAACTACAACACGGAGGCAACTTTTGACTTTGAGAATCGTATGAATCTTAATTTCAAAGGAGAAGAAGATGATATTGTTAAAAATATTGAAGCCGGTAATGTGTCAATGTCATCCGATAACTCTTTAATCAAAGGAGGAGTAAATCTTTTTGGGGTCAAAACAGATCTACAGTTTGGTAAACTGAATGTTTCTACAGTGTTATCTCAACAAAAGGGGGAGAGTAAAGTCATTAACACAGAAGGAGGAGCCACAAAAACGAACTTCAACTTACAAGTGTTAGATTATGAAGCCAACAAACACTTCTTCTTGAGTCAGATCTTTTATAGCCAATATGATCAATCGTTATCAAAGTTACCTATCATCGCTTCAAGTATCAATGTATCAAAATTAGAAGTTTGGGTGACCAATAAAACAGGTAACTATACACAGTCTCGTAATATTGTTGCATTTACCGACTTGGGAGAGCGTGGAAATAATAAGCAAAATCATACCACCTTGACATCTGACGTGTCAGGACTACCTTATCCCGATAACACCTATCCTTGGAACGGAATTAATGATCTATATAACAAGATGAATACCGATTACGGTGCCATTCGTGATATCGCTCAAGTAACAAGCACTTTAAGACCGTTGAAACAGAGTGATGGCTTTCTTCCTGTTCAAGATTATGAGAAGGTAGAGAATGCTCGTATGCTTACCCCTACTGAGTATACATTCAACCCTAAGTTAGGGTATATCTCTTTAAATAGATCACTAAGCCCTGATGAAGTACTAGCTGTGGCTTATGAATATACTATCAATGGTAAAAGTTTTAGAGTGGGGGACTTCTCAACAGGGGGAATAGAGGCGCCACAAACACTATTTGTTAAGCTCTTAAAGAGTACGAACATCAACCCAAAGTTTAACTTATGGAAGTTGATGATGAAAAATATTTATGATTTAAATGCTTATCAAGTAAACCAAGATGGTTTTAGGTTAGATGTAGTCTATCAAGATAATAAAACAGGTTCCGACTTAAACTACCTGCCGGATGGTCCACTAAAAGAAGAAATCTTGATTCAGGTGATGAACTTGGACAATGTGAATATGCAAGGAGATCAACAGTCAGATGGTCTTTTCGACTTTATTCCAGGATATACCATAGACACAGAACGTGGAAAGATCATTTTCCCATCTGTTGAGCCTTTTGGTAATTATCTAGAAAAGAAATTAGAGGGTGATCAAGCTGCGATTAAAAAGTATGTCTATCATGCTCTTTATGACAACACCAAAACCATTGCAGAACAACAAGCAGAAAAGAATAAATTCGCATTGATTGGTAGCTATCAAGGAAGCTCAAACTCAGATATTCCTCTTAACACGATCAACTTAACTCCAGGATCTGTAAAAGTAACTGCAGGAGGTCGAACACTGGTAGAGAATGTGGACTATGTCGTTGATTACACACTAGGAAGAGTACGAATTCTCAATCAATCATTGATTGAGTCGGGACAATCCATCTCCATCTCCACAGAGAGTGAACAAATGTTCAGTATGCAACGAAAGACATTAATTGGAACTCAACTGAATTACCAATTTACAGATAATTTCAATTTAGGAACTACGGTAATGTATCTTCAAGATAAGCCTCTAACCAGTAAAGTTAATTACGGTCAAGAGCCCATCTCTAACTTGATGTTGGGATTCAATGGAGGATATAAAACCGAATCACAGTTTCTAACCTCATTGGTAGATAAAATTCCATTGATCGACACCAAGGAAGTTTCAAATATCTCTGTGGAGGGAGAGTATGCAAAACTATTCCCTGGAACATCTAATGCAATCAAAGAGTCCGGGGCAGCTTATCTAGATGATTTCGAAGGAACACAAACAAGCATCTCTCTGAAGACACAATACTTGTGGAGGTTGGCCAGTGTACCCCAGGGTAGAGATGATCTTCCTGAAGGAGACAAGACCAACGATATCTCGGCAGGATATAACAGAGCACTTCTTTCTTGGTATGTTATCGACCCTTTGATGCAAAGAGATACACCTAATACTCCTCCCAATATTAAAGGGAACGATGAGGAACAATCAAAGAACAGCACGCGCGAGGTTTACCAAGATGAGATTTTTCCTAACACCAATAACGCCATTGGTCAACCAACCAATATACCAACATTCGATTTGGCATACTATCCAAGTGAGCGCGGTCAATATAACTTTGAAACCGCAGGGTCTGCCAACTCAGGAGGAATCAATTCAGATGGTACGTTGAAAGATCCACAAAGTCGTTGGGGAGCCATTATGCGTAAGATTGAGACGCCCGATTTCGAGAATGCAAACATCGAATATATAGAATTTTGGGTGATGGACCCATATGCACATCTTACAGATGCGGAGAGACAAAAAGCTGGTGGAGATCTATATTTCCAACTGGGTAATATCTCAGAGGATATCCTTCGTGATTCAAGAAAGTCATTTGAGAACGGGCTACCAATAGACGGAAGCTATGATGCAATTACCGATCAAACGTCATGGGGTAGGGTATCAAGGAATCAACCAACCGTAAATGCATTTGACAATAACCCTTCTTCTAGACAGTATCAAGATATTGGTTTAGATGGACTGCGAGATGAAGAAGAACGGACCTTCTATAATGACTATATTATGAATGTGAGTCAGATTGTCTCAGGAGAACCTCTAAATCGAATAAAGAATGACCCTTCTGGAGATAACTACCACTATTTTAGAGGGAGTGATTACGATCAACAACAATTGGGGATTCTTGAACGCTATAAGTACTATAACGGAGTAGATGGAAACTCTCCTACAGATTCACAGTCGCCAGAATCGTATAATACCTCTTCAACTTCATTGCCCGATGGAGAGGATATCAACCAAGATAATACCTTATCGGAGAATGAAAGTTACTATGAATATAAGATTAGTATGCGACCGAATGATTTTCAAGTTGGAACTAATTTCATTACCGATAAGCGCATCGCAAAAGTAAAGTTGAAGAACTCTGAGGTAAGAGATGTAGAGTGGTATCAGTTTAAGGTTCCGGTGACCAAAGCAAGTAAAGTGATTGGTTCCATTAATGATTTTCGATCGATTCGTTTCGTCCGTATGATGATGAAAGATTGGGAAATTCCAGTAGTACTTCGTTTTGCTACACTTAACCTTGTTCGTGCAGATTGGAGAAAATATACGTTGAGCTTAGAAGACCCTACACGAGTAAACAATGAGCATACTGGTTTCGAGGTTTCTGCAGTAAATATTGAAGAGAACTATGAAAAGCAGCCAGTAAACTACGTATTGCCTCCAGGTATTGACCGTGTAATCGATCCTGCAAATCCTCAACTAAGAGAATTAAATGAGCAATCTCTTTTGGTGAAAATAACGGATCTAGAAGATGGAGATGCTCGTGCAACATACAAAAATATCACTACCGATATGAGGATGTATAAACGCCTTAAATTGGAAGTGCACGCAGAGCAGTTAGAAGACATGCAGACTCAAGATAATGAAGTGAGAGCATTTATACGTGTCGGATCTGATTATCAAGACAACTTCTATGAATATGAAGTTCCTCTAAAAATGACCCCTCCGGGACATTATAACAACGATTTAGAGAGGGATCGATTAACTGTTTGGCCTGAACAAAATAAGATGGACATTCTTCTAAAAGACCTTACAGATCTCAAACTCGCAAGAAACAAAGAGATGAGAAGAGCTGGGAGCGTTTTGGAGATGACCGATTTATATGAAACTCAAATTAACTATAAAGGTCATCCTCGTATCATACGAGTGAAAGGTAATCCCAATCTGGGGGATGTTCGTGTGGTGATGCTAGGAGTAAGAAACCCGAAATCTAATGGAGGCGATTTTGAGTCGGTAGAGGTTTGGTTTGATGAACTTCGTCTAACAGACGTAGATAACGAAGGAGGATGGGCTGCCTCAACAAGAATCAGAGGTAACCTAGCGGATCTTGCGACGTTCTCTTTTGCAGGTAGTCATATGTCTTCAGGCTTTGGTAGCATAGAAGAGAGTGCAGTACAAAGAAGTATGGATGATAACAGTATTTATGACTTTAGCTCTACGGTGGCATTCGGTAAATTCTTTCCGAAGAAATGGGGTGTAAAAATACCAATGTACTACGGCATCTCACAAAATGTGAAGACCCCGAAATACAATCCACTGAATCCAGATATCAAGATGACCGATGCACTCGATGCATTAGAAACAGATGCACTCAGAAATGAGTTAAAAGCACAAGTGCAAGATAAAACGGTTAAGAAGAGTATAAACTTCTCTGATGTTCGTATCGAACCACAAAAGAAGTCTAATAAAACACACTTATATGATATCTCAAATTTGTCATTTACCTTATCTCATAATACGACAACCCATAAGGATATCAACACCCAACAGAATGAGGAAAAAGAGTCGAAGTTTCTTTTTAGTTATAACTATACGAAACGCCCAAAACCGGTGGAGCCATTCCGTAATGTTAAGTTTCTTCGCAGTCCATTGTTTAGAATCGTAAGAGACTTTAACTTCTACCTCTCTCCATCGCAGTTGTCGTTTCGATCTGATATGCAAAGCTACTATAGTGCGTTACAGTATCGTAACTTATCACAACCGGACTTTAAGTTGCCTACCTCTTATGTCCAAGACTTCAACTGGTATCGATACTACAATTTACGTTACGATTTAACCAAGTCTATTAAACTGGACTTTGCTGCACAAAATAGATCACGTATCGATGTCCCATTGTATATGGAGGAGGAAGACAAAATTCGTAAAGCAGAAGACCCTTATCAGGCATATAAGCAATCGATCTTAGATAGTTTGCGCACAGGTGGAAGAAACACAGCATATAACCAAACGATCAATGCAAGTTACACCCTTCCAATAAATAAAATTCCTTTATTGAGCTGGACCTCGTCGACATTAAGATATCAAGGGCGATACGATTGGAAGGCGGACCCAATTCTTAAAGATTCAGAGGTGAACCTTGGAAACACAATCAGTAATGGATACTCTATTCAAGGGACAGCAGGTTTGAACTTTGTTAGCCTCTACAACAAGGTTCCATATTTAAAGAAGGTGAACCGTAAGTTTGCTAGAAGTAGTAGAAGCCGATCCAAAGCAAGAGTCAAAACAAAAAATGTGGTTTACCAAGACACTATCGACTTGAGAGGGAAAAAGAAAAATGTAATTAAGCATAAGCTTAATACCAGGAAACTTCAAATATCATTCAAAGATAGTAGTGGTAAGACTATTAGAGCAAAGACCAAGTTTATAGACAATGACAAAATAGCAATCTATCCTTCACGATCCTACAAAAAGGCCATTGTTGATATATCAGGAACGATTGAAATTGAAGACAAAAGTAATAACCCTACCGTTATGGATGGTTTTGCAAGACTTTTAATGTCTGTCCGAAACTTCAATGCAACTTATACGGATACCAAAGGAACAACCATGTCTGGATTCTTACCTACACCTACATGGTTTGGTAATAGTACCACCAATGGCACCGCTCCAGGATGGGACTTTGTATTTGGATGGCAAGATCCAAACTTTGCAAGTAAGGCCATCCAAAATGATTGGATTACCAAAGATTCTTTGTTAAACCAACCTGTTCTTAGAAACTCTAATACAACCCTTAATTTGAGGACAAATATTGAACCATTAAAGGGGCTTAAAATTAGTCTTACAGGGAGTAGAACTAAAAGTCAAAACGAAAGTGAGTACTATATCTATAATCAACAAGATAATAATTGGAATATGACTCCGGCAAACTATATGGAGAACGGTAGTTTCTCAATGAGTATTATCTCTATCCAGAGTGCTTTTGAGAAAACTTCAGGACAAGGAATTCCGGAAAGTACAGTCTACGATCAGTTTATGAATAACCGAAAAATAATTCAACAGCGGATGGTGAATGAAAAGAATCCATCTCAGCCTGAACGTTTTGGTCTTAACCAACAGGAAGTATTGATCCCTGCATTTATTGCAGCATATACAGGACAAAATGCTTCTTCAGTAGAGTTGACAGCATTCCCTTCAGCCAAATATATTCGCCCTAATTGGAGAGTTGAGTATAATGGACTAACAGATCAGATTAAGGCTATTAAATCGGTGGTTCGAACAGTTAATATTTCACACTCTTATCGTTCAAATTATAGTGTTGGATCATATATCACCAATAGTAATTTTGATGATACACAGTATACCCTATTGGAAGCTCAGTTGGCACAACAGAACTATATTCCAATGTACGACATATCTACAGTAAATATTAAAGAGACTTTTAGTCCACTTATCAATGTCGATGTAATGTGGAAGAATAATCTTTCCTCTCGATTTGAAATCCGCAAAACAAGATCATTAACACTAAGTACTGCAAACAATCAACTCACTGAAGTGCATAGTAATGAGTATAGTGTTGGGCTAGGTTATCGCATCGAGAATCTACAAATTTTCTATAACAAGAATAGTGGTCAAAAGGCGATCTCGAACGATCTGAATATGCGTTTTGATATGGGTGTGAGAGAAAACAAAACCATCATCCGTAAGTTGGCTGAATTGGACAACCAGTTGACCGCAGGTCAACAAGCATTAACGTTGAAAGTCACTGCGGATTATACTCTAAGCAGGCAGTTAACACTTCGTATGTATTACGATCGTATTGTAAATACACCATATATATCGATATCGTATCCAACAGCAAATACGAACTTTGGTTTTAGTATCCGCTTCAACCTAGCACAGTAGTAGACACAATATAATAATATAGTAAAGCCTGATCTCTTCTACTTAGTGATCAGGCTTTACTATATCAAAGATATCGTGTCTAATGATATGTCCGTTTATAATTAGTGCTCTTCCAAATTCATGTAACAACACCTATTTCTTGTGATGGATAAGATCTTGATAAACTTTATACGGCCTAAGGCAAGGTTAGCATAAGATTGTTAATAATATGCTCTGTACTAATCCTATATTTTAAAGTAGTTTTTGTGGTTTCCCTTTTCTAAGACAAAAGCGTCGAGCGATCATATTAGTAACTAATCTTTAAAAATTATCCTTATATTTAACTATCAGTCAATCATTGAACAACTTAGTAGACACCCAATATACAAACGATAATGGAACAAATGAATAAAAACACAGCTCTATCGTCCAAGAAGAAGTGGATTATAGTTGGAGTAATTGCAACACTGATCCTCTCTTACTTGATGTTTAGAGAAGTCGATGATGATAAATCAATAATAACTGCAAATGTGATTCAAAAAGATCTTGTTATCTCAGTGGAGACAACAGGGGAGTTGGATGCTTTAAATTCTGTAAAGATAAAAGGTCCTGATGGGATGCGTAAGGCACGTATTTGGCAAGCCAAAATTAATCGATTAGTAGAAGAGGGAACTACTGTTAAAAAAGGGGATTTCGTTGCCGAAATAGACAAATCTTCACTAAGTGATCAAATTAAAAATGCAACAGACGATGTTACTTTAGCCGAATCAAATATGATTCAACAGAGGTTGGACACGACATTAACCTTGCGTCAATCGAGAGATAATATACTAAACCTAAAATATCAAGTGGAGGAGTCTATCATTAAGCTCGAACAGTCCGCATTTGAACCACCAGCAACGATTAAGCAAGCTAAAATGGACGTAGAAAAGAATAAACGTTCTTTTAATCAAGCTAAAATGAATTATCAAATTAAACAGGATCAGATGAAGGCAAAAATGAAACAGACTAGCACACTGTATTCAAGAAAAAAGAGGCAGCTAGACTTTTTACTTCAATTGGAAAAGGAGTTTAGGATATTTGCACCGGAAGATGGAATGGTCGTTTATCACAAAGATCAGTGGTCGGGTCAAAAAGTCAAAGAGGGATCAAACATTCACGGTTTCAATCCAATTGTTGCCACACTACCTGATCTAAGTAAGATGGTGTCAAAGACTTATATCAATGAAGTGGATATTCGTCGTATCAAGATGAAACAGCAAGTAGAGATTGGTCTAGATGCATTTCCAGAAAAGAGATATACCGGAACGGTAACAAAGGTTGCGAATGTAGGAGAACAGAAGCCAAATTCGGATGCAAAGGTATTTGAAGTAGAGATCACCATTAATGAGTCTGATCCAATCTTTCGACCATCCATGACGACTTCTAATTTTATCGTCACCAAAACAGTCAAAGATCAAAAACTTATTCCTATAGAAGCGCTGTTTACAGACAATGATTCGATCTTCTACGTTTTTAAGAGAAATGGGTTTGGTTTTGATAAAAGTACGGTTACCATAGGCGACAGAAATGATCATGATGTAGCAATCCTAACTGGTATAGAGAACAATGATGTTATTTCTCTAAATCGTATAAACGACTAAAAGCATTAAGCATGGATCGTTTATTATTTAATTTTCAAATTGCCTTAGAGGCGATTAGATCGAATAAGTTACGCTCATTCCTAACTGCACTAGGGATAATATTTGGGGTAAGTGCTGTTATTTCGATGATGGCTATTGGAGCTGGTGCACAACAAGAAATATTAGATCAAATGAAGCTAGTAGGGGTAAATAATATCATTATTACTCCTATAAAGAAACAGTCTGATGAAAAAATTGAAGACGAGACTTCTGATCATAAGGAGCGTTTCTCACCAGGTCTTAATATGCAAGATCTTCATAACATCTCTTATACGCTAAACAACATCGAGGAGATGAGCGGTGAGGTGCTGCTGAACAGTTATATGATTCACAACGGCCGAAGAAAATCCATAAAGATTATTGGAGTGAATGATGGTTATTTCAAAATGTATAACTATCAATTCATGGCAGGAGCAACCTTCGCAGAAAGTCAATCAAATAATGGACTTCCTGTATGTATCATTGGCGAACAAGCCGTAAAAAGGTTCTTTAATAATCAAGTCCCGATTGGACAAACAATCAAATGTGGACAGCTATGGTTGACTGTCATTGGTGTGTTAAAAGACAGGGGAGTCGTTACCACTGAATCGAAAGAGCTTGGAATAAGAAATAACAATTTGGATGTGTATATTCCTCTTCAAACGATGTTACTTCGGTATAAAAATAGGGGAATGGTCACCAAACAGGCTATTCTTATGGCAAACAACAATCGAGATGATGAAAACGAAGGTGGCTCTAATAGTAAAAAGAAGGCTACAGTCCATCAATTAGATAAGATTATAATTCAGGTAAAAGAGACCGAAGAGCTTGGTAGTACGGCGAAGATTGTTCACCGTATTCTAGAACGTAGACATAACGACAATGTAGATTTTGAGATCACTGTACCAGAACTTCTTCTTAAACAACAACAGAAGACCAAAGAGATATTTAATATGGTCCTTGGTGCCATTGCAGGAATATCACTGCTTGTTGGTGGTATCGGGATTATGAACATCATGTTGGCTTCCGTAATGGAACGTATCAAAGAGATTGGTCTTCGTATTGCTTTGGGAGCTCAAAAAAGTGATATTATACAACAATTCCTTTGTGAGTCGATGCTAATCAGTTTGGTCGGAGGGATCATTGGAATCATTCTAGGGATTCTTTTATCACTAATAATATCCAAATTAGCTGAAATCGCAACTGTGATCTCTTTTGTTTCGATTGTCACCTCCTTTGGTGTATCATCCATTGTTGGTATCGTTTTTGGAATCACCCCTGCAAAAAAAGCGGCAAGTCAAAACCCTATAACCTCTCTTCGACATGAATAAATCCATAATATTTAGCACTCTAATTCCTCTTATTAGTCTTTGTTTGTCACAAGTCGGCTATGCACAATTGTCTAGATTGTCACTAGAAGAGGTGATTGCATTGGCAAAAAATAAATCGATTAGTTCTCAAATTGCAGTAAACCAAAGGGACAATCAATACTGGGAATATAGAAACTATATTGCTACAACTTTACCTAATTTAAGTCTCTCTGGAAATCTCCCTGATTATAGTAGTGGAATCGAAAGAGTAACTCAGAATGACGGCTCCACTGCATTTAAAAAAAATACCCAATCCTCGTCGGACTTAAAAGTTAGCTTGTCTCAAAATATACCATGGACTGGTGGTAGAGTATCTTTAAACAGTAAACTTGCACGTATCGATGTTTTAGATGGACCTCAAACAGGAGTATCCTATTCAACCATTCCTCTCGACATCTCTTTTGAACAGCCCATATTCACATTTAATGAGTTTAAATGGAAACGTAAAATAGCCCCCCTTCTATACGAAGAGTCAAAAAAAGAATTTCAAGAAGAGTTCGAGAATATAAGTTTTCAAGCAACAGGATACTTCTTTGACCTTCTTCTGGCACAGGTAGATGTTGCACTAGCTCTGAAGAATAAGGCAAATAATGATACTATATATAATATTGGTAAAGGAAGATATAATCTCGGAAAAATTGCGGAAAATGAACTCCTACAACTACAACTAAACACATTGACTTCCAGCAGAGACGTGGCCACAGCACAAATTTCATTAGAGACCGCAAGATTAAATTTAAACACCTTTATCGGAAGACCTAAAGGAGAAGACTACCAGCTGATTAGTCCTTCTCTTTTACCTATATTGGAGGTGGAGCCACAGCTTGCATTACAAGAGGCTAAGAAAAATCGAAAGCAGTATCTAGCCTTTAAACGCAGACGAATAGAGGCTAAAAAAGAGGTGGCTCGAGCAAAAGGAAATTCATCTCTAAATGTTAACATCATTGGTAGTTATGGTGTCTCTCAATATGCCGATGAGCTCCATCATGCATACAAAGATTTCGATGAGCAACAGCGTCTAAGAATTGGTTTTAACATCCCTTTGGTCGATTGGAAGCAACGAAAATCTAAATTATTAATGGCCGAAGCCAAACAACATCTTATCGAAAATTCTATCGAACAGGAATCACAACGATTCGAACAAGAGATTTTCGTTTTGGCACAAAAAATTCCAATTATCTATGATCGTGTAAAATCAACAGAGCTAGCAAATGAGATTGCTCAAAAGCAGTATGAGATATCAAGACAGCGATATATGGTTGCAAATATAAGTATTACCGATCTGAACCTATCATTGGGTGAAAAAGATAGAGCGAGTAGTGCATATTTAAGAGCTCTTAGAGAGTTTTGGACCTCTTATTATCAACTTAGGATGCTGACCATGTATGATTTTGAAAACCGACATCCAATTATTAATATTCCTGAAGAAGAGTAAGATGAAAACGATTATTGAGATAAAAGATCTAACAAAAGACTACCATATGGGAAGCTCTATTGTGAAAGCACTAAACCAAGTCTCTCTTCGCATCTCCGAAGGAGAATATGTTAGTTTCATGGGGCCTTCTGGATCGGGTAAAACCACCTTAATGAATATTATTGGCTGCTTGGATTTACCAACAAATGGAACCTACTTTCTTAATGGGAAAAGTATCTTCAATATTGAAGCGGATGAGATGGCTGCCATTAGAAACAACGAGATCGGTTTCATATTCCAATCTTTTAACCTACTTCCCAGAAGCAGTGCTCTAGAGAATGTTGCTTTACCTCTTGTTTACGCAGGAATATCTAAAGAAGATCGATTAGAAAGAGCATATCAATCGCTTGAAAAAGTAGGACTAGGAAACCGTGTGGATCACAAGCCTTCTGAACTATCAGGAGGTCAGCAACAGCGTGTTGCCATTGCACGTGCATTGGTTAATAATCCATCATTACTATTGGCTGATGAGCCTACAGGAGCATTAGATACCAAAACATCTTATGAGATCATGAGCCTCTTTGAAGAACTGCACCTTAAAGGTCATAGTATTGTAATGGTGACCCATGAGGAAGAGATTGCAGCATATGCAAAAAGAGTTGTTCGAATGAGAGATGGGTATATTGAAAAAGATACATTTCATGATGCCGAATAAGCATCCTAATAACAGGAAAAGAACGCCCATGTTGGTGTTCTTTTCACTAAGGAAACTAGTAAAACGTTCCTTTACAGTGGTCTGTTAAAGCATAAATATCTTCATTGTCTATTTCAGGTGATTAATCCATATATTTCACAACGAAAAATCGTATTAAATCAGAAACGAGGTAGACCATATATCGATCTTCCATAACTGGTTCTATTTACCTATTCAAACTCATATAAAATGATCTAATCTACGAACCCTGCACTCTAGATTGCAACAGAAGGTCTTGCCATCAGCACAATTGGATTTATTTTCATTGAATTCAATATGTTCGGATCAGGTCTCTTTACGAAGTCTTTTATACTGTATTGTTTAGTAGATCTATACTATAAAAGTAATGCCAATAAAATAATTTTGGATGATGTAATAAGCAACAACAAAAAAGGCACATATTTTCATGTGCCTTTTTTATAAATAAGGGTTGTATTCTTAAGAAAGAACCTTTAGTTCTTTACCTACTTTAATAAATGCGTTAATTGCTTTATCTAGATGCTCTCTTGTATGTGCAGCTGAAAGCTGAACTCTAATGCGAGCCTGATCTTTAGGAACAACTGGATAATAGAAACCTGTTACATAAATGCCTTCATCGGATAACATAGAAGCAAAATCTTGAGATAGTTTTGCATCATACAGCATCACAGCACAAATAGCAGATGAAGTTGGTTTAGTATCGAAACCAGCATCCCTCATTTGAGAAACAAAATACTTTGTATTTTCATGTAGACGATCTTGAAGTTCGTTGTTGTCACTAATTAGCTCGAACATACGAATACCAGCTGCTGCAATCGAAGGAGGAATTGAGTTAGAAAACAAATAAGGACGTGAACGCTGTCTTAGCATCTCAATAATCTCTTTCTTACCTGTAGTGAAACCTCCAATAGCTCCACCAAAAGCTTTTCCTAGAGTTCCTGTAATGATATCCACCTTACCCCGACAATCAAATAGTTCCGTTACTCCACGACCTGTTTCACCAACAACTCCTGCTGAGTGACATTCGTCGACCATTACCATCGCGTCATACTTCTCCGCTAGACGGATAATTTCACCCATTGGGGCCACATTTCCGTCCATCGAAAATACACCATCTGTAACAATAATTCTAAAACGTTGTTCCTGTGCTTTAATTAACTGTTGCTCAAGATCAGCCATATCAGCATTCTTATAACGGTATCTTTGAGCTTTACACAAACGGACTCCATCAATAATAGAAGCGTGATTTAAAGAGTCCGAAATAATGGCATCTTCTACAGTTAATAAAGGCTCAAAAACACCTCCATTGGCATCAAAACATGCTGCATAAAGGATCGTATCTTCTGTTCCGAAAAATTCAGCGATCTTACGCTCTAACTCTTTATGCACATCCTGAGTTCCACAAATAAAACGTACAGATGACATACCAAATCCTCTTGTATCTAAGCTATCTTTTGCCGCTTTAATAAGCTCTGGGTGATCCGATAACCCTAAATAGTTGTTGGCACAGAAGTTTAAAACATCCTGCCCGTTGTCCAATGCTATCTCAGCATTTTGAGGAGTAACAATAATACGCTCACTCTTAAACAATCCAGCAGATTTGATCTCTGCTAGTTCATTCTGAAGGTGTTCTTTAATTTTACCGTACATAACTATGTAATGATTACTGATTGAAAAACATTCTCTAGTTTGATCAGACAGGAAGATATTTTCCCATCATTCAATGTATTACAAAGTAATAAAATCTTTTAATCTATTACACCCTTAAACAGACAGTTTTTCTCTGCGGTATATGATGACAAAAGTCACTTCTTTTGTGACGACAATGTGGCTTTTTTATTCATGTTCACGCAATAACGTAGGTCACATTCATTCAATTTCCTATCTTTGTACCAGTAAAAAAATATAGCAAAGTACTTTTAGCATGAGTGAAAGAAAAGTAAGAGTTCGTTTTGCACCAAGTCCGACAGGACCTCTTCATATAGGAGGAGTGCGAACTGCATTATTTAACTACCTTTTTGCAAAGAAAAATGGTGGTGATTTTCTTCTTCGTATCGAAGATACCGATCAAACAAGATATGTCCCAGGAGCTGAAGCTTATATCATTGAAAGTTTAAAGTGGTGTGGGATGGATATAGATGAAGGTCCTGAAAACCCAGGAGACTGTGGTCCTTATAGACAAAGTGAAAGAAAAGAGATCTATCGTCAATATGCCCTACAACTTGTTGAGAGTGGAGATGCATATTATGCTTTCGATACTCCAGAAGAGTTGGATGCTATTAGATCAGCACACGAAGAGAAAAAAGAGACTTTTACTTACAATGCTGCGACTCGCATGTCTATGAAAAACTCTCTCTCCTTAGACGCTGCAGAGGTAGAGAAACTTCTTGCAAATGAAGTACCTGCAGTAATTCGTTTCAAGATGCCTACCGATCAGGAAGTTTCTGACACCGATCTGATCCGTGGAAACGTGAAGTTCCAAGCTTCTCTTCTAGACGATAAAGTACTTTACAAAGCAGACGGCATGCCTACCTACCACTTGGCAAATGTGGTAGATGATTACCTTATGAATATTTCTCATGTGATCCGTGGAGAGGAATGGTTACCATCGCTCCCACTGCATATACTCCTATATGAGAAACTAGGATGGGCAACACAACGTCCGCAATTTGCACACCTTCCTCTTATCCTTAAACCTGTAGGAAAAGGTAAGTTAAGTAAGCGAGATGGTGACAAATTAGGTTTCCCTGTTTTCCCTTTAGAGTGGAAAGATCCTAAATCAGGAGATATCTCTCGTGGTTATCGTGAAGATGGATATCTTCCAGACTCTTTTGTAAACATGCTTGCACTTCTTGGATGGAATCCAGGAACAGAACAAGAGATCTTTTCTATGGATGAGCTTTGTGAAATATTCTCATTAGAAAGAGTAACCAAATCAGGTGCTCGTTTTGATCCAGAAAAGACCAAATGGTTCAATCACCAATACGTTACCACTTTAGATAACACGAAGTTAGTGGCACTATTTATGCCTACACTTCAAGAAAAGGAAGTGGATACTGTGGGGCTTGATCTTGAGCAAATCGTTGGAATGGTGAAAGAGCGTGTCAATTTTGTAAACGAACTATGGGACCAAACTTTTTTCTTCTTCGAAGATCCAATATCTTATGACCCAAAGGTGGTTAAGAAAAGATGGAAAGAGGCAGTTCCTGGATACGTGACAGAGATCAAAGAAACGGTAGCTAGAGTTGAAAACTGGAATGCCGCAGAAATCAAAGCAACGGTATCAGATCTTGTAAATAGTAAAGAGTGGGGATTCGGATTAATCATGAATGCACTTCGTTTAGCAATTGTAGGCGGTGGATTTGGTCCAGATCTTTTCGAAATATGTGAAATGATTGGCAAAGAAGCAACCCTGCGTCGCTTCGATAACGCGATACAAAATATTCAGCGCTAAATAATCTTTTCTCCAAAACGATACCAAAGCATCATTCAATTATGGATGATGCTTTGTTTTTTCTGCATATTATCACTTCTGACAAATCTTCTATTCCCAAATAAATCATAACGAGTAGGACAATTTGGATTCAAAACTACTCGATGTTACGTATTATACACTAAAATGTATGATTTAGGCTGTCTTAAATAACGGGATATAAAGTGGACATTTTTATGAAATAGCATAAAGAAGGATTCTTATCTTTACAAAACTAGTAAAGGTTCTTATCCATTACTTAATCATACTTCACAACATTGAACTACTTATAAAGCAAAAATATGAATAGAATCTCACAACTATTTCTACTATGTATCTTCTTATATAGTTGTCAAGAAAAGGAAGCAGCTAAACGTCCCAATATTGTATGGATTGTTTCGGAAGATAACTCTGCTCACTTCATGGACTTATATGCACCAAATGGAGTGGCCACACCAAATATTGAAAAACTAGCAAATGACGGGATCTTATTTGAGAATGCCTATAGCATGGCTCCTGTATGCTCTGCTGCTAGAAGTGCAATTATCTCAGGTTGTAATAACATACGCACGGGGACACAATATCATCGTGCATCCCAAGCTGTTCCTCTTCCTCATGGAGTAAATTTCTACTCTAAACTCCTTCACGATGCGGGCTATTACACTGCCAATAATAACAAAGAGGATTACAACTATGCGACTTCAGATAAAGGATGGGACGCATCTTCCAACGACGCAAGTTATAGAGATCGTAAAGAAGGGCAACCATTTTTTCAAGTATGGAACTTCCACACCACACATGAAGGTTGTTTGCACTTCGATCCAAAAGACATCGATTCGAAACCAACAGTGGTGAACCCTGACACAATAAAAGTTTTTCCATACCATCCAAATACAAAAATGTTTAGATATACCTATGCAAGGTATTACGATCAGATTCAGAAAATGGATAAACAGGTAGGAGAAAAGATTGCACAATTGAAAGAAGACGGGGTATTAGATAACACCATTATCTTTTACTATGGTGACAATGGAGGAATCCTGCCAAGAAGTAAGGGATATGCATATGACAATGGAACTAAGATTCCTATGGTTGTATATCTTCCCCCAAAATATAAAGACCTATTCCCAGGTAAAATACCTACACGTTGTGATGCCTTTGTAAACTTCATGGACCTAGCCCCAACCCTTCTAACTATCGTAGGTTGTAAGATTCCCAAAGGACTAGACGGAAAATCATTCTTAGGAAAAGATTTAACCAAAGCAGATCTTGAACATAGAAATGAAGTGTTCTCTTTTGCAGATCGTTTTGACGAAAAGAATGATATGGTTAGAACATTGAGAGTTGGTAATTATGAGTATGTGCGTAGCTATCAACCTTTCTATATTGATGCTCAATACAATAAATATAGATACAAACAAGCGTCCTACCGTGAATGGTATAATCTATACAGAGAAGGAAAATTGACACCATCTCAAGAGGCTTTCTTTAACACCCGACCTGCGGAATTGCTTTTTGATCTATCTAAAGACCCAAACGAAATTAATAACTTAAGTTCTGATCCAAAGTATATGGATATTCTGAAAGCAATGAGAACGAGGATGATCAAAAAAGAGCTAAGCTTAAATGATCTAAGCTTCTATCCGGAATCACACCTTAGAAACGCTGCATTTGCTGATCCTACTACATTTGGAAAGAAACATAAAACTGAAATCAAAGAGTTATTAGAGATTGCAAACCTTGAACTTCTTTCTTATGACGAGGCTAGAGAGGCTATTATTACCAACCTAAACTCTACCAATCCATGGAAAAGATATTGGGCACTAATTGTATGTTCTAGCTTTAGAGAACAAGCAAAAGAATTACTGCCTGCAATTCATAAAATAGCCTCTAAGGATAACGAAATACTGGTAAGAACAAGAGCAGCTGAGTACATGGGGCTAATTGGAGACAAAATTGCTATTACTATTCTAACAAAAGAAGTAAACCAAACCAAAGAAGTAATGGAGATTGTTGAAATCCTAAACAGCGCATCCATGCTTAAAATGCACCATCCAGAAATTGTATTCAAATTAAATCCAGATATCATATCGGATAATTGGAGTAAGAAAGAAAGAGTTTGGGTGAAAAATTTAATCAATTATTTAAATGGAGAAGGATTGATTAAATAATATATACCCTCCACTAGAACTCTACTTTGATCAACAAAGTAGAGTTTTTTTATCCTTTAACTGCATATAAATACACTAGACTTGTTCATAAGGTCATCCGTTTTATCTGTTTAATTCATGGCTACCATCTATTCAATTTCTAACCCGCTGCAATAGTTTCGTAGATTCACAATAGAAGGACTACGAATTAAGCCCACCTTGTTCTACCGATGGCTTCACTTCCTTTAGTTAAATGGTATCTTAATATTAAATTTAAAGAAAATATATAAAGAGAGTAACTTTAAAAGCTAAGATCAAAACGAGTGTATGGTGCTAAGTATAACAAACAAACTCCTTGCTATTCGGTCTTTATAAACGAGTCATTTGTAAATATATTAGCTAAACATATCGATATCCATTCTTACCTCCTGGATACTGTTCCTTACAACATAATAAGATCCGTATCATCCATCCAATCCATAGATATGAATCTCTTTCGTACTTACAGTGGACACGGTTTCAACAATAGGGAACCGATTCTTTATTTACATTTATAAATGACTATTGTCAACTTCTATTATTACACAATCCTCGAGACAGCATCTCTCATTGGTATAATTAAACATAGGTTATTCTATATGATATTACTAATCAGGATTGATATATATTCATTATCAAATAAATCAAGACGTTATTTGACCAAATAAATCTAACATAACATTTGTATTGTATGTATTAATATATTTTTTTTGTAAATTATAGCTCTGAAACTATTATCTTTCAAAATCAGGGTATCAATTACATAAAAATCTTATACGAGTATGAGACTGCTTCTATTTTGTCTATTAATCTCAGGGTTGTTCTTTTCATGCCAAAAGAATGAGCTTAACTATATCCCCGAAGTAAATTCCCAACCACAAAACATAAAACTAAGCCAAGGCTTTGTGGAACAAAGAATAAACTTAGAGGGGATCTTCGCAGATCGTGATGGAGAATCCCTTCAAATCACTGCATTTTCTAATGCAATCGAAGTGGTCGATGCTGAAATAGACGACAAGGTATTAATCATTACCGAAAAAGGTAATGGTTCAACTAAAATTACCTTACGTGCAACTGACAGCATGGGCGATTACACCGAAACGAGATTTGATGTAGAAGTTAAACCTCCATATCTACGTTTTGCCGTAATTTCTGACCCTCACTATATGGATCAATCTTTACGGGGTCTATTCGGATCTGCTCTTATCAACGAAAAGAACAAAAATCCCTTAATGTTTGAGCATAGTGACATAATTCTTCCACAGACCATTCAAATGATCTCTAGTAATTTCCGCCCTAAGGTTTTAATTGTCAATGGAGACTTAACAAAAGACGGATCATTAGCCTCACACCAATCTATGGTAGCGATCCTAGATAAAGCACAGAAGTTAGGGATGCAGGTATATGTCGTTCCCGGCTGTAGAGATATCAACAATTTCAATGCATCTAGATATAGTGGTGCGAATAAAGTATCCGTTCCTAACGTAACGCCTGAGAAGTACAAAACCCTATATCACAACTTTGGATATAATGATGACCAGATCACATTTAGTCAAGATCTAAGCTCCTTGAGCTATGCTTGTGAACCACAGAAAGGGGTTTACATGATCATGATCGATTCCAACAGTTTTGAAGGCAATAGCGCATCAAGACCCTATAATGAAAAAAGTCGTATCAAGCCGGAAACGATGGATTGGATTAGAAGCATCGTTGCACAAGCTAGAGATGAGAGAAAGACTGTCATAACTTTCATGCATGGAGCCATCGCAGAGAGTTTTACAGGCGAAGCAGAATATTTCCCTCTCAACCTTATTGAAAATGCCGACAATATCGCAAACACTTTAGCAGATCTTGGTATCAAAGTTATATTTACTGGACATAATCATATTCAAGATATTTGCGAACACACCTCTCCTGACGGAAATCATATTACCCAAATCAGTACAGGTTCTTTACTATCTTATCCGAATCCTTACAGGATTATCACTCTTAAGACTGATCAAAACCTTTCGATTGCCACACACATTTTTAGTGAGTTATACCAAGGAGAGCAAGGTGCACTATTCTTGAATCAAGCTAAAGATGATTTTAAAAAGCATTATTCCGTCTTTTTTAATAACATCCTAAGCACCAAGTATGGAGTGGATGGTTCATTATTAGCCATTGCAACAAATACAGCAACGGAAGTGGGATTGATGCATTCCTATGGAAATGAGAAAAAGAGTGATCTTGATGAAAAAAGTCAAGTGGGAATTATCATGTTGCAAGAAGGTACGGGGTCAATACACGATGCTGGAGAATTATTAAATAGTATGGTTAATGATCTATTCCCAAGAAATGATATAGAATTCTCCGTCCCAAAACTAGGGGTATGGGATGAATAGGCAACAAAAGTACACATTCAGTTAACATTAGTTTCATGTTCTAATAACATTTTATATATTTGCACCATATCCTTAAATAAGTTCAATTAATAGATTAACTCTATTAATACTTATAGGATATATGATTAGGCAAATTTTGGTTTTTACCCCATCATAACTCGTTTATGATGGGGTTTTTTATACCATCTCAAAAGTTGCTCTCTTCTATATAATCATTCAAAATTTACTACATAGAAACAGGCCTCTATATCTACATTATAGCAAGGAAGTTGGACTATGATAGCACTAGGAAAGCAATTATTAGAGATTAGAATAGTCTAGACAAGGAAACTAGCAAGACCAAAGAATTCTCCTCGTTTTTAAAAGATATCCGACGCTGTACCGCAAAGTCTCTCATTAACAATAGCCATTTTGTTTAAATGAACAGGACAGCTATTTTATCGAGCTTTTTTTTAATAAGAGAAAGCTCTTTTTAACACGAGCATTTAAAGAAGGGGTATTCTCCTCACTTATAAGTTCTAACATCCATTCTAGTTCTCCTAATAGTTCAGGCATCTCAACCACTCCTAAAGTAAATAACGAGAGGGCATTACATCGGACAGCCACAGGAACGGATTTATCTATAGATAATTTAGCACATTTATCTAAGAAGTAAGGTTGATTCAGATAGATCGCATGGTTGGATAATATAGCTCTCGTTATGGATCTAATAATCCCCATCTCCCCACAATGTAGAAAGATCGAAAGGAGTTCTTTGTAGTACATTCTAGCAAAAGCTGGATTGGCCACAATCATATGATCCAATATCCAATATAACCGTTTTCTTGGGAAACTCTTTTTATTCACACATCGTGTGATTAGGTTCTCAAAATACGGGATATTTAATTTTAATCGATCACACCAGAAATCTATATCCTGTTTCGATCCCATCATTCGATGTTCTGATCGAAACCAATACGATGGATCAGATCGGAAACTTAGATCTGATGTTATCCTGCTTATTTTCATTGTGTTAAATTATTACCTTCCATATGTTTACAGAATATTAAAATACACAAAAATATATCACATCCAATCTATTTGTTTTGAATTACCGAAAAAAATATATTTCTTTGAGATGTATCAATAGAGTAAAATCCATTGATTGATTATTAAATTAAATTGCAATATGGCTTTGGTGGGGCGCTCTAACGCAAGAGATTGTTTAAGCCATATTGATTTTTTTGAATAGATATTACAATGACATATATTATTAAAAATATTTCTTGGTGGTGGCTTATCTTATCGCAAATACGTGACGAGGAATAGCTTTATGTACCTACTCAAGAAGTAAAAAAGGCGTTTTATCGAATCACGATAAAACGCCTTTTTTTTTGATCCAAAAATAATACCATCATCGCATATGAATAAGATATTAATCAAAACCAACACAAAACAGATTTTAGCAGATACGATAACACCTGTTAGTGTTTTCCTTAAGATCAGGGATATATTTCCCAATACAGTTCTACTGGAGAGTTCTGATTACCACGGTAATGAGAACAGTCATTCTTTTATAGCCTTCAACCCATTGGCTTCATTTGTGGTAGATGGAAACAAGATATCAGAAGACTATTTTGGAGAGAAAATGGTCTCCAAGGTAGATGACAAGATCAGTGTCGCAAAAAAATTAGAATCTTTCTACAAGATGTTTGCGGTAGACCGTCGTAGAGAAATTCCGATGAATGGTATTTTTGGATATGTCGGATATGATGCTATTCCTTACTTCGAAGATATTCAGTTCCAAAGCAATAACGATGCAGCATATCATATTCCAGAGATTCGTTACGATTTTTATCAAGTGATTGTTGTGGTGAATCATCATAAAAACACGATTCAAATCATAGAGAATTGTCGAGAATCGGAAGCGTCGAATATCAACTACTATGAACAGTTGATATTGAGATCTCCGTTCTCCACCTTTCCATTCACTGCGCTAGAAGATGAAAAATCGAACATTGATAATGATACGTATAAAGGAATGGTCACCAAAGCCAAAGAGCACTGCTATCGAGGAGATGTTTTCCAAATGGTATTATCTCGACAGTTTCAGCAGAAATTCCAAGGAGATGAATTTAATGTTTATCGTGCCCTTAGAAGTGTGAACCCATCGCCATATCTATTCTATTTTGATTATGGTAGTTATAAAATCTTTGGATCTTCTCCTGAGGCTCAAATACAGATCAAGGAGAATAGTGCATCGATTCATCCTATTGCAGGAACATTTAAACGTACAGGCAATGACTTGCAAGATCAAGCATTAGCACAGAAACTTTCGGAAGACAAAAAAGAGAATGCAGAACATGTGATGTTGGTAGACTTAGCACGAAACGATCTTAGTATTCATGCGCACCACGTACATGTGGAGACCTTCCGAGAGGTACAATACTATTCTCATGTTCTACACTTGGTTTCGAAGGTAACGGGCACCTTGAATGTTAATCAGAATCTGTTTGATGTTTTTGGAAATACATTCCCTGCAGGCACCCTATCTGGGGCTCCTAAGTATAAAGCTATGCAGTTGATTGACAGATATGAGAATCAGAGTCGTGGATTTTATGGGGGTAGTATTGGATTTTTATCATTCCAAGGTGATTTCAATCATGCTATCATGATCCGCTCTTTCTTAAGTAAAGATCAAACCCTATACTATCAAGCAGGTGCTGGAATAGTAGCCAAATCATCGGAAGAAAGTGAGTTGCAAGAAGTAAACAATAAGCTTGCAGCACTTAAAAAAGCAATTGAAATAGCTCAAACTATTGAATCATGAAAATAGCTATCATAGATAATTACGACTCGTTCACCTATAACCTAGTACATCTACTGAAGCAGTTTAGTGGAGTAGAGGTGACAGTGCTTCGTAACGACAAATATAAAATTGAAACACTTGACTGTTTCGACAAGATTCTTCTCTCTCCGGGCCCTGGAATCCCTTCGGAAGCAGGGCTACTAATGGAAACGATCGCTGCATATGCTGAAAGTAAACCTATTTTAGGAATTTGCCTTGGTCATCAAGCCATAGGTCAGCATTTCGGAGGTATATTAGAAAATCTATCGGAGGTCTACCACGGGATACAAGACAAGATTGAGGTGGATAACAAAACAGTTCTTTTCAAGGGGCTGCCTTCTCATATCAAAGTAGGGAGATATCACTCTTGGACCATCTCAAACAACGATATCCCCTCTTGTATTAAAGTGATTTCCAGGGATAGTGAAGGCCAAATTATGGCTATCCAACATAAGGAGTTGCCAATTATGGGAATGCAGTTCCACCCAGAGTCCGTGTTGACACCAGAAGGAGAAGCAATCATTAAACAATGGATTCATAACTAATACAATCATGAAAGAAATACTATCATATTTATTTGGGTATCATCAATTATCCTCATCGCAAGCAGAGGATATCTTGATGGAGATTGCTGATGGGAAATTCAACGAATCGGAGATTGCATCTTTCTTGACGGTGTTCAATATGAGACACATCTCTATTGACGAATTAGATGGTTTTAGAAATGCTCTTTTAAAGCTATGTATTCCTGTGGATCTTAGCGAATATAACACCATTGATTTATGTGGAACTGGTGGCGATGGGAAAGATACATTTAATATCTCGACCTTGACGGCTTTTGTGGTGGCAGGTGCTGGCTATCATGTGGCAAAACACGGTAACTACGGTGCCTCTTCGTCATGTGGGTCTTCTAATGTAATGGAATTCTTGGGATATCAGTTTAAGAGCCAAGAGTCGGAGATAAAGAATGAGCTAGACAGATGTGGAATCACCTTTTTACATGCACCTCTATTTAACCCTGCGATGAAACATGTGGCTCCCGTTAGAAAGGCTTTAGGGTTGAAGACCTTCTTTAATATGTTGGGGCCGTTAGTAAACCCTGCACAGCCTCACAATCAAATGGTAGGGGTGTTTAACTTGGAGTTGGCCAGAATGTACCAATACTTATTTCAAAGAAGTGACAAAAACTTTACGATTGTTCATACGTTGGAGGGCTATGATGAGATCTCTTTGACAGGACCATTTAAAATTATTGGTCCCCATAAAGAGCAAATTATAGATCCAGTTAAGCTAGGCTTTAGCCGACGAAACCCATCAGAATTGGCCTCCTCTGGTGACATACAAGGTACAGCAAAGATCTTTTTGGATGTACTATCAAACAGTGCGACACCTGCTCAGAAAGAGGTGGTGATCTGCAATGCGACATTTGCGATTCAAACCATCAATAAAAAATGTTCTTTCGAAGAAGCATTAGCCCAAGCAACAGAAAGTATTGAGAGTGGTAAAGCACTAAAAGTATTTAAGAAGCTAATCAACAAATAATTCCCCGAAGAGATGCAAACAATTTTAGATAAGATTGTCGAAAAGAAAAGAGATGAGGTTAAAACACTTCATCTTCAACAATCCAACTTTGATGCTGCGATCCATAACCGAGAGTATCGTCGATCACTGGTAAAGAATATTTTTAACGCTACTACCCCGGGGATTATTGCTGAGTTTAAAAGACAATCACCAAGTAAGGGAGCTATTAGTAGAATCAAAGAGCCTTTAAAAGTGGTCAAACAGTATGAAGAGGCAGGAGCAGTAGCTGCTTCGATTCTTACGGATAAATATTTCTTTGGAGGATCGTTAGAGGATATTATATCCTTGAGAAAAGAGGTGGATATTCCAATTTTAAGGAAAGAGTTTATCATTGATAAATTACAGATAGATGAGACGGCAGCAGTTGGAGCAGATGTTATCCTGCTAATCGCAGCGATTCTAACGAAAGAAGAGGTCTACAATTTTACATCACATGCTCATCAGATTGGACTAGAAGTTCTTCTTGAAGTGCATAATGAAGAGGAGCTGGAGAAAGCTTGTACTGAGGTTGATCTTTTGGGGATTAATAATAGAGATCTTAGAACCTTTGATATCGACTATGACCGTTCCATCAAACTCCTAGATAAAATCGAAGATCATTTTATTCCTATATCAGAAAGTGGTCTTAGTGAAACCTCTGTAGTTGCGGATCTCTATAAGAAGGGATTCAAAGGGTTCTTGATGGGAGAGAACTTTATGAAACACGAAGCCCCAGGATTGGCATGTAAATCATTTATCGATCAGTTAAAGTAACAAATGAGGAGGATAGGGAGATGTTGATTAAGGTTTGCGGGATGAGTCAGAATGAAAACATAGAGGATCTCATCAAGAATGACATTAATTTTTTAGGGCTAATTCAATATAAGAAATCCCCACGATATGTAGCGCTTGACACGATCGATTGGGGTAGGTTTAATAAGAGCAAGGTTAAGCCTGTTGCAGTGTTTGTAGATGCTTCAACAGAAGAGATCGCAAGTACTCTTGCAAAGAGTCCTATCGACATCGTTCAGTTGCATGGTAAGGAGACACCCGAGACCTGTAGAAAACTGCAAGAGTTAGGTTTTTCGGTTATCAAAGCCTTCGGAGTAGATAGTGAATTCGATTGGACGGTGTGCAAAGATTATTGTGGTAAAATAGACCTATTTCTTTTCGATACGAAGTCGAAGAAGCATGGTGGAACAGGAGTTAAATTTGATTGGGACCTATTAAAATCATATCCATTCGAAATCCCTTTCCTGTTAAGTGGAGGAATCTCTTCAGGTGACTTATCAACATTGAAGAATAACCACTATCCTAAGATGATAGGAGTAGATGTTAACAGTCGATTTGAAGTCGCTCCAGGAATAAAAGACATTCCTGAAATAAACAGGTTTGTTAAACACTTAAGAGATCTAAACACTGATTAAACGGTCAAAAGTTATTGACACAATTAACAACATAGCAAAACAAACTTACAATTAACAGATTAGACAATAATATACCCTATATATCAACAAGGAAAAATGACCCATGTGAAGTTGTTAATATGTTGAAAAACATAAAAACAGAGACGGATATACACTATGCTCATAACCTTTATACAACACAATTCACACTGTTTATAACCATCGTATGGATGGGAAAATATTAGGATATACCAACACAACATTTGAAGATATGTACACAGTAGATAATAACGGTTATTACGGTAAATTTGGGGGATCTTTTATCCCTGAGATGATGCATAAGAACATCGAGTTTTTAAAGCTAAAATATCTTGAAATTATTCAAGACTCTAACTTCCAAGAAGAATTCCACAGCCTACTTAGAGACTATGTAGGACGCCCATCTCCTCTATATTTCTCACAAGCACTGTCTGATATTTATGGTGGAAAAGTCTATTTAAAACGAGAAGATCTTAACCACACAGGATCGCATAAAATAAACAATACGATTGGACAAATTCTTTTGGCCAAGCGTCTTGGAAAGAAACGTATTATTGCTGAAACAGGAGCAGGACAACATGGGGTTGCAACTGCTACCGTTTGCGCTAAAGCAGGGCTTGAGTGTATTATATACATGGGAGCTACTGATGTCGCAAGACAAAAACCAAATGTAGATAAAATTAAATTTCTTGGAGCAAAGGTTATACCTGTGACTTCTGGAAATAAAACATTAAAGGATGCTACAAATGAAGCTATCAGAGATTGGATTTCTAATCCTGAAAGTACACATTACATTATTGGTTCTGTGGTGGGTCCTCACCCATATCCTGATATGGTATCAAGATTTCAATCTGTCATTAGCGAGGAGATACAAAAACAACTTATCGAAAAAACCGGTAAATCGAACCCTTCAAAGGTGATTGCTTGTGTTGGAGGCGGCAGTAATGCAGCAGGAGCGTTCTATCACTTCTTGGATCAAAAGGAGGTAGAGCTTATAGCAGTAGAAGCAGCTGGGAAAGGAGTAGACACAGGAGAGTCTGCAGCTACAACAGCATTAGGAAATATGGGAGTGCTACATGGAGCGATGACATTATTGATGCAGACAGAAGATGGACAGGTTGTCGAGCCTTATTCAGTGTCGGCAGGACTAGACTATCCAGGGATTGGGCCACTCCACGCACATCTTTTTGACAGCAATCGAGCTTCTTTCGTCAATGTTACCGATGAAGAGGCATTGAATGCTGCACTAGAATTGACTAAAATAGAAGGTATCATACCAGCCCTAGAATCATCTCATGCTCTAGCAGCACTATCTAAGATTGACATTAAAAAGGATGAGGTTGTCGTTCTGAATTTATCCGGAAGAGGAGATAAGGATATGGATACGTATTTAAATTATCACAAACAAAAAGCACAATAACAATATGAACCGTATTGCAAACACTTTTAATAATAGACGGAACAACATCCTTTCTATTTATTTCACCGCAGGACATAAAGGTCTTAATACTTGTGTGGATATACTAAAGCACCTTGAAAATAGTGGCGTTGATATTGTTGAGCTGGGAATTCCTTTCTCCGATCCTGTTGCTGATGGACCGACAATTCAGAAGAGTAGTGAAACCGCACTACTAAACGGAATGAGTGTGAAACAACTATTCGAAGAGCTACAAAATCTAAGGGATGATGTTACGATCCCTGTACTGTTAATGGGATACATAAATCCAATTATTCAGTTTGGGGTCGAAGCATTCTGTAAAAAGTGTCATGAAGTTGGGGTGGATGGAGTGATTATTCCTGATCTCCCACTAGATATTTACGAAAGGCACTACAAAGATATTTTTGAACAGTACAATATTGTCAACACGCTATTGGTTACACCTCAAACAAGTGACGAAAGAATAAGACAAATAGACCATAAGAGTAACGGCTTTATTTATGTTGTGTCTTCCAATGGAACAACCGGAGATAAGAATGCCGTTCTACACAATGACTATTTCGCTCATATTAAGTCTTTAGAGCTAGAAACACCTACACTTATAGGGTTTGGTATTCGAGACAATAAAACGTTCGAAAATGCATGTAAATATGCCAATGGAGCTATTATTGGTAGTCGTTTTGTACAACACATAGAAGAGGGGTATTCGGATAAACACATCAAATCATTTGTAGATGAAATAGTTAAAAGCTAGAGATCCTTTTAACTAAAAAAATAACATTTCAAAAACAATGAATACAAAAATATTACCCTACATTTGCTTATATATTAATCACAACAAGATCAATTGTTATGCTTGACTATGCGCGTGTTATTCTTCCAAAAGTAAGTTTCTCGGAAGAATTATTCGAGAAGGAGTTATTAAAGTGTATTGAATGGGTCGGACCCGAAAACCTAAATGAACTATTTCAATTCTGCCAAGATAATTTTGGCATAGAACATAGTAATGTCATTAAAAGAGTATTCAACTAAATAAAAAAAAGAGTCGACAAAGTCGATTCTTTTTTATTTAAATAACCTAGTCATAAAAGATTAACTCTTTACATGATCTTTTATGATTAGGGAGCTAAAAGCTCTATTTCGTCTCAATAGCTCGCACTTTCTTCAAAATATTTGATGCAAATATAAAGCGATTTAAATCTTCGTTATCTACGTGAAGAATTTGACTAGAGCTTCCTTCCCATCCTTTCTCCCCTTGATAAAGAAATAGTATCTTTTCTCCAATCTCCATAACGGAATTCATGTCATGAGTGTTAATGACAGTTGTTATCTTTAAATCTCTTGTAATTCTCTGTATCAACTTATCAATAACAATGGAAGTCACGGGATCTAATCCACTATTAGGCTCATCACAAAATAGATATTTAGGTTCTAAAGATATCGCTCTTGCAATTGCGACTCTTTTCTGCATTCCTCCACTAATTTCAGAAGGGAAAAGGTGGTGTGCATTTTCTAATTCCACCATATCAATACAGTGGTCCACCCTCATATCTTTCTCTTTCTTAGTCATATTGGTAAACATGTCTATTGGAAAGCGAATGTTGTCAGCCACTGTCATAGAGTCAAATAGTGCCCCCGCTTGAAATACCATGCCAATCTCCTGACGTAGTTTCTGACGTTCTTTAAATTTCATGGTTGCAACTTCTTTTCCATCAAATAGAATGCTGCCATTATCGACTTCATGAATTCCAACAATCGACTTTAACATTACCGTTTTCCCAGAACCACTTTGTCCTATTATAAGGTTAGTTTGCCCGGGCATAAATGTTGCATCTATCCCTTTTAAAACTTCTCTTCCTTGAAAAGACTTCTTTATATTCTTTACTTCAATCATTTGAAAAACAGTTGGGTGATAATTAAGTCTGCACAAAGAATAAAGATACTTGAGAGCACTACAGAATCCGTACTTGCTTTACCAACTTCCAAAGCCCCCCCCCTTACGTTATATCCATAATAAGCAGGGACAGACGCAATAATAAATCCAAAAACAAGAGATTTTATAAATGAAAAGGTCACATAAAATGGATTGAAAGTATGTACTAATCCCTCTACATAATCTCCCATGGAAACGACACCAGTCACTGGACCAACAATAGCCCCTCCTATAATCCCTGTCGCAACACTTAAAATGTATAACACCGGGTTAAACAAGATACAGGCGATAATTTTCGGTAATATAAGATAGCTAGCAGAGTTTACCCCCATGATATCAAGAGAATCAATTTGTTCACTCACACGCATACTCCCAATTTCTGTTGCAATGTTAGATCCAACTTTTCCAGCCAATATTAATGCTAGAATGGTCGAGGAGAACTCCAGAATTAAAGTATCTCTGTTCCCTAAACCAATTAAATATTTAGGCATAAATGGATTGGTTAGATTGTAAGACACTTGAAGTGTCAAAATTCCCCCCATGAATATCGAAATAATCATCACAATTCTCATCGATCCAACCCCCAACTTATCAATCTCTTTTAAAAGGTGTTCCCAAAATACACTCATCTTTTGAGGCTTCTTAAACACCTTAGCCATTAATATACAATAGTCTCCAATAGACTCAAATATCTTCATTATGACTTACTTTAATGATTTGAGGTTAAAAATACACAATAATTACTCTCAGTCACAATTCTTTTAATTTTTCTCAAATTAGAGATAAAAGCCACGACTTAAAACAAAACAAACTATATTTATAGATGTTTTGTTTAATGACAATGTTGAAATCAATGGATACGTTGAATTAAAATCACAAAGAAATTGAAAACTAAGAACAATCACTGTGTAATACTTGCAGGAGGTACTGGAGCACGTCTATGGCCTATTAGTACTAGTCAAAATCCTAAACAATTTTTAGACCTTCTCGGAACTGGAAAAACACTGATCCAGCTTGCATATCAAAGAGCATCTAGGGTCTTTCCAAAGGATAATATTTGGATTGTAACATTAGATAAGTATAAAGATCTTGTAAAGATGCAAATTCCTGAGGTAAAGAGAAATAACATTCTTCTAGAGCCTTTTCAAAGAAATACTGCTTCCAGTATAGCTTATGCATCCCATAAGATTCATCATACGCAAGGGGACGCAAACATCGTGTTTACTCCCTCAGATCATATGATCACGGACGAATTCTTATTCAAGCAAGAGCTTGATAATGCGTTAGATTTTGTCAACCAAAATGATGTTATACTCACTATCGGAATCAAACCAACACGTATTGAAACAGAATATGGATACGTACAGGTTGACGAAAAGATAACCTATAAAAGTATTTCCAATTTATATGAAGTAAAGACTTTTACAGAAAAGCCTTCGAAAGATATGGCTCAGATATTTATCGAATCTGAAGAATTTTACTGGAACAGTGGGATTTATATTACCACAACCAACTCTATTCTAGAAGGATTTGCTAAATACCTCCCAGATATTCATAATCTATTCTTATCGGGACGACATAATTTAGAAACAGAGAATGAGCCCTATTTCATCAGAAAGATTTATGCAGAATGCCCAAATATATCTATCGATTATGGTGTGATGGAGAAAGCTCAGAATGTCTACACACTAATATCTGAATTGGGCTGGTCTGATCTTGGTTCATGGAACTCATTCCATGAAAACTTTGATAAAGATGATCACAACAATGTCAAGAACAGTGACCTCATCCTCGCTTATCAAAGTGAAAACTCTATCATTCAATTACCGAAAAATCGAAAAGCAATTATTCAAGGTTTAAACAATTATCTAGTTGTAGAAACTGACGATATTCTTTTGGTATGTAGAAAAGACCAAGAACACCTTTTGAGGCAATTTAATACAGATCTGAAGCTTCTAGAAGAAGAAAGAGAGGAAGTACTATAACTTGTATACTTGCATACAAAAAAACGGTTATATCGCTTAATTAGCATGATATAACCGTTTTATTATTCTTAGGACCAATGTATCTTATCGAAAGATATCATTAATACTCCCATACATCTTGTTCCCAATTGAAAATCTCATTCTCTATCCTCTTAGCTTCTTCACTTGCGTGCTTGCCTTTTGCATAAGCTAAGATTCGTCGATTGTTATACATATTCGACTCTTGATAAATATGACCATCAAACTTTCGGTTGATAAAAACATCATAGAAACTCAGATTTCTAGCATCATTGAAAGGGTTAAAAACCTCACATTGACTCAGAATATTCCTCGTATTGGGGAAATAAATCCAACAAACCTGTTTCTTGTTAATTGGAGATTTCGGATCATTAGGATCTTTGGGATAGATAAGAATTGGGCACAATCCTAAAATACGTACCTGCATATAAGAAGCCTGCTTATCGAAAAACCACACCTCTTTAATCATCAATTGCTTGATATCGCTAAGGTTAACTTGATCCAATGTAAATGGCTCTTGAAATGGCTCATCTGTATATGTCCAAAGTTTATCTCCAACCTCATTCCAATCCATCGGAACCTCAAATTCATTAGTCTCATCTGGACTATATGCTAAGAACTGACCCTTCTCTACCCCATTAAACAGGATCGTCATCAAGTTCTTATTTCCATTTACCTCTTTCGTTGGATAATAAAGAGGCTGATTCATCTTCTCACGAAGATCAATAATGCGCCACACTGTTTTCTTCCAAATAATATCAGCTTCTCGTACTTTAGGTAGAGGTGCTGGTTTTCTTTCAGAAGTAATATGCGGAACATATTGTGCATGAAGTAGCGTACTACTTAGGCAGATAATCGCCATTACTAGGAAAAGTACCTTTTTCATAATGCTAATTCTTTTGATAAAATACGTCCTAAATTGAAGAGAACCAAAATGGTTCTCTTCATCTCGTTTATTGAGTTAATTAAAAATCTCTAGTTTATACGTAAACTAATACTAGGTAGACGTCGATCGGTACCATCATCACCATGAGCGATAATGTTCTCAATGTATACGCGACCTCCTCTTGTTACTCCCTTAACCAGCTTCAATTGCTCTGATGTTAAACGATCAGAGGTGGATCTTTTCTCCACAACAAACCCTCGCTTGGTAGTAGAAACAACAAACGATTTTACTTTAAACTTTAAGTCAAAATCGAAATCTTTTAGTACCGCTTCCACTTTAACACCACTCCTGAATTTTGTTTTCAAAACAGCGCCACTCGACAATCCAAAGATTTCTGCAATCGGATCTGGTACTCGTTTAACACGAAAATCCATTTTACCCATCAGCTTCTTACCTCCAGGTAAGTTTGCATAAACCGAAACAACTGATTTTTTACCTGCTGTTGTTGGATATACGTCATAACCACTCTTTGTACGCTTAATCTTACCATTGGATACTTGTGGTTCCAATTGACTAGGCAAAACTCCTGGTACAGAGATACTCACTGGGTTAGGTACCCCTTTGTAAAAAACATTCATCTTTGTTGGAGAGATAGTCAACGTAGGTCTCGCTACTTGGTATTCTCCTTTAAATGGGAAGTTCTTATAAGTACCATCAGGCATCTTAAATCGAATCTTTCCGTTGTATGAATAATCTCCTGCTTTATTTGCTGGAACAGAGAAAATCGCTTTACCATTATCATTAACCTTCAGTTTCTTTCCATTAACTGTAATAGAAGGGTATGATGTAGTGTCTACTGCTGCAAGAAAAATCTGAGACTCATAAGTCCCTCCCTCTAATACATAGGTAGAGTTAGGTATAACCTGAGATAACAGTTTATTCACCTTAAACGATTTTGCATCGATCTGCTTAAACAAATAGTTAATCACATCGGCCTCTGCATTCCTTAAATCAGACTGCATTTTAGTCATTAACGTCACTACTGCAATCAAAGGATAACCATCAAAACGAGATGACTCCCAAGTCTGTGGAAGTTCTCCTTCTATTCTCTTCGGCTTATCCGTACTTAAAGATTTATTCAAGGCACTAACCAATGCAGTGTCTTGCTTTACCATATTTACCAAATTCTCTCGGTAACCTTTGAGCATCTCTTTAAGGACCTTACCTTTACCCTCATTCAGCATAACTTCTGCCGCAATATGGGTATCATCCTTTTTCTCTATATTTTCAAAATCGGCCTTTGGCTTTTGATCTGCTTTACATACAATAAACTCTTTAAGGTCTTGTATATGTTGCACCAATCGATCTGTTTGATTTCGAACAGAATCTGCCTTTGTTTTATATTTCCCGACTTTCTTTGGATTGACAGCTGCCGCTTGATCAAAACGAGCATAAGTCTGTATATTCTTCGCATTAAAGTTCTGGATAGTCATTTCCAGACCATGATCTACCGTCGTAAATGCGTTCAATACGTTCTTATCAACATTTAATGCTAGCATGGCTGTATATACCAAATACATCACACCAATCAGCTTCTGCCTCGGTGCTTCAGCACAAAACTTAGCTCCCATATATTAATTGATATTAACGTTCATTGCACCCAACATGTTACCATAAACAGAGTTTAATGCTGAGATATTATTATTTAATTGTTGCGCTTGCGCTTGATATTTCTTCGTCTCTTCAACAGTTCCACTAAAGGCACTCTCCATTTCGCCCATCTTTCCTGAGATAGAGTTTGCAGCAACAGCATATTGGTTTGCTGAAGTTAATTGAGCTTCATAAGAAGAGTTCAATGCAGACAATTGTTGATTCACTTTCGACATATTAGTTCCAAACTGAGTTGATTCTTTTTCTAGAGCTTGCCCCAATGCCTTATGTGTATTAGCCAATACGGAAGATGCACTATTGTATGAATCAACAACTACGCCAACTGATTTCTCCATTTTATCAGAAGCTGTCTCATTAGTCTTAGCAAATTTACCCATGGCAGCTGATGCTGACTCCATGTTCTGCATATAATCTTTTGCAGCAACTGTTGCATTAGATATTTCAGCAAACCCATTCGCTGTTTTTGTAAGATTCGTCAAACTTTTCTCCAAATTCTTCAACACATCCTCTGAAACACCTGGAATAGCTCCTGCAGGGGCAGATGCTACTGCTTTAGTTGGAACTGCACCAGAAGCAACCTTATGGAATTGATCATAGAAGTTATGCTTAATAACTCCACCTTGCTCGTCCAATAGACGATCCTCTTCTGAACGAAGTTCAGGAAACACCCTTTTCCAATCTGGGATATCCACTGGCTTATCAAATACTCCTAGTAGGAATAGAAAAACCTCTGCTCCCATACCCAATGTCAACATAAGTCCTCCACCTGGCCAGTGTTGCAGTTTAAATAGCGCACCTAATAGTACCACTGCAGAGAAGAAACTATAACAAAATCCTACGATTTTCTTTCCTTTATTCGAATGCAAAAAATCACCTACACCCATTTTCTGATTTTTTAAATTTTATATATTTTTATTTTCACTTAATTCCACTTCACTGCCCATAAAATAATAGAATAGACTAGTTGATTCATAATACTTGCCTAAAAAGAGACGCGTATTACACTTTATAAAAATGTCGAGTAACACCATATCAATTTTAGCAGACATAATGTAATACATCCGCTAAAATTGACTCGAAACAATTTATATTATTATATTAGAATTCATCTTGAAATGAAGATCTAACACATCGAAAACCAATATAACTCTTTGCTGTATCCTGATACTCAAACGTACGTGTACCAACTTGTAAGAAGTATGCAATATCCTTCCATGAACCACCACGAATAACCTTACGTTTCAACGCTGGTGGGTCATCAGGCAATGCATTATATTCATAATTAGGATTGGCATCATGCATAAAATTATAAGTCGCCTCATCATAAGCTGAGATTGTCCATTCTGCAACATTACCCGCCATATCATATAAACCAAATCCATTAGGATCATATTTGGCAACTTGTGTTGTTGTCATTCCGTTATCATCGGTATAGTTACCACGAATTGGCTTAAAGTTTGCAAGAAAACAACCTTCTTCGTTACGAGTATAAACACCACCCCAAGGATACATTGAATGAGCCAATCCTCCACGTGCACTATATTCCCATTCAGCCTCAGAAGGAAGACGATAAGCTTGAACAGGCTCTTGATCATCCTTTGCTAATGCATCATTTTTATAATGTGTACGCCATGCACAGAAAGCTCTAGCTTGTTTCCAAGTTACACCCACAACTGGATAGTCGTCAAAACTAGGATGGTAGAAATACGTAGTTGCCATTGGTTCATTATACGAATAAGTATAGTCTCTAATCCAACATAAGGTATCTGGATATACCATCACCTTATCATTCATAATGAAACTTGAACGCCCCTCAATTGGCACTTGCTTTCCTTCAAGGTCATACACAAACCCTTCATACTTATCTTCTGTTGGGTTATACGCATTTTCTCTTTTGGCTGCTTGTCTTAGATCAACCCAATAATATTCGAATATCAATTGGTGAGGATCAATCGATTTTTTTCCAAAAATACGATCTTTCTCTTTATAGTATAGATCTTCTAATGCAACCTGATTATCTGGATCAGACCACTCGATATCTTCATCCCAATTTAAAATTGGTGGATCATATGGATTTCCATTTTCATCCTCACTAATAAGAAAATCCGCATTCACTTCACCTAACTTTCTTCGAGCCAACGAGTCTCGAACCCAGTAGACAAACTGACGATATTCGTTATTTGTAATCTCTGTCTCATCCATCCAAAAACCTTCTACGGTTACATTACGATTTGGAGACAACCCAGAAGTGATATCTTGATCACTTGGCCCCATGTTAAATGACCCCCTCGGAACATAAGTCATTCCATAAGGAAGCGGCTCAAAATACTTTCCCGATCTTTCTACTCCGACAAGCTCACCTTCCGAAGAATGGCTACAGCTTACCAATAAAAGTAAGAAAGAACTAATCATTCCAAATAAGAAAAATTTTTTCATAATTTTCGTTGAATATGGCACTATAGTTTCCTTTTTTACAAAAATCTCACGCTCTTATAATGATGACTTCGCCTACTGGCCATCGTTATCTTATATGACAAATACACCTCATGAGAACCAGAGCTATATGAACTCAATGATGATGTAGAAATATCGTATGAATAACCAATACGCAAACCATTTCTTAATTCAATTCCTCCTAAGACAACCACTGCGTCATCTAACCTATATGTTATACCACCCCAATAACGACGTTTATAGTTCGCCATCGCAGTCATATCTAATTGCCAAACCACTCCATCATACTTATAAAGTATCGAAGGGTGTACTGTTACATCCTTCCATGAAGAACCTAAATTCCCTCCTGCACTGAAATAATAATTCCTGTTTACAAACAGGTCATTCCCTTCAGTTGGAAATTTTGCTTGATTAATATGTGTAATAGAAGCAGCAAGATAGTAATATTTATGTTCATAATAAACACCACTGCCTAAGTCTAAGGCTACACTTGCAATATCAACGGTAGGTATCGCAGGATCGTCTCCAAAATTTGGATCCTTCCATTGCGGTTTAAACTGTTTATTCAATATCCCAATTGACAATCCTAGACGCAAGTCTCCACCCCCAATTACTATTCCATATGAATAGTCTAACTTCACAGTAACATTCTGATAATAACCTATTTTGTCACTACTAAAGTTGATCCCGACACCATCTATTTTACCCAACAACGGAAGTTGGGCACTGATACCAGCATCGGTAGACCTGGGGGCTCCTTCAAACCCAGACCACTGTATTCTATTTAACATATAAGCATCAATAAAGCGATCTTTTCCCGCCGTTGCAGGATTGATTGTCAACATATTGAACATATATTGACTGTATTGCGGATCTTGTTGGGCTTTAGCAACGAAAATAGTTATTATATTTAAAACTAAAAAACATAAACTATAATTAATGATTACAAATGATTTTAACTTAATTTTATTCATGTTAGTTTTAAACGTGTTTTTCATTATACAAATATCATAAAAAACCATCCTTAGCCATTATCTTTATGCACGACACTCATTCTTTTATGTACAATATATCGCCAAAGACGTTCTGAAATCTCTCCTTTCCGAGAGAATTCATAATCTTCTCTTAAACAAGAAACGTAGTCAGAACGAAGATTATTGTATTGCACAGCAAACCACCACCGTTCACTTATCTTATGTTTCATAAAATACAGTACTACACCGTATGAATCCAAAGGAATAACATAATGTTCCATACTATCTGTACCCGGTCCAACAATGAAATCTTTATCGTAGCTTTCCAATCCCAATAAGAAGTGCCAAATCATTTGAGCAACTGAATAGGCTCCGAGTAAGGTAGGATCGAAATCAACATGATACCCCCATAAGGAGAGTGAAGTTGGACGATTTCCCATTCCGTAATACCACATCATCTGACACACCTCTGTTGATGTCAACCCATTAGGATGCGGAGTAACACCTCCTGGGGTATCCACAGATTTCATCACATCAAGGTGAATACCAACTGCTGTAGCATCTCTTAATTCAGGCTCAACAAGGCGAATATTATCACGTATCTTCCCAACACCTAAATGTTGTCCTCCAAAAGATTGGAAATCATCCATGTTTTTTTGGGAGTTTAAATACTTTTGCGTTCCTAAGATTATAAGCATCTTTTTATCAGCATCTTGTAAGTGGTAGTTCCATCCACATATTTCATCACTTTCTAAAGCTGGTATACGTGAATCAAACCACACAACATTTCCGTCTTGCCTACTATCTGCAAAAAGTACTTGAAAAAGAGGAGAATAGTTCCCCAATACAATAGGTAATCCTCCTTTGCTTATGACTTCCTTGACCACTTCGCTAAGAGCGACTCTTGAATCAGCCTTAGTTCGTCCACTTTTGACATTTCCTATATCTCTAATTTTTAATTCCGGAAAGTGATCAAACATATTATATAACGCTTCTCTCATGGCATGATAATTATCTTGCCCAAGGTTAGATGTTTCAAGTTCTAAAACACCTAAGATCACTACTTCATTTTTCGAAAACTCTCCGAGATCTAAAGTCTCTGTAGAATGTTTTATTTTCGCACCTAATTTTCCGTCTGCAAAGACAGCAGAGGGGAATTGTTCATAATCAACGGGTTCTAATAGATATACTAACTCCATATAAAATTAAACCTTACACTGTTAAAGAGGAAGAAATATACATTACAATATTTATAAAGCTATCAAAAATTGCAGCCTTAATCAACAAGCCATCTAAATAAATAATACTATTTACTTATACTTAATACAAATCAATAAAATAACCATTGAGTTACATCATTGGTTAGGCATCATCTCTTCGTTCAAGCATAGAACAATATGTTTACCCCCTTATATTATAACACAAGACATATTAAAGACTAATTAATATCTCACAGCCGACATACCGGTTTAAAGTAACCACCAAATGCAACACAAAAGATATTAGTGATGAGGATAAATGTTGTGACGGATTCGGTAGTAGAGTAGATGAGGATGCCAATCTGATGATCTAATCCAAGCTGATAAAGTAGTACTCTCAAAGAGCAAAGTCTAGAATAAATATCGACCAAATCCTACCATAGCAGCGAATGAAAAGCCATCTACTATTAGATATCACAGAGGACATAAACGTCGAAAATAAGGTGGTTTAATAACAATAAAAAAGAATCACGAATCTGATGAAAAAGTAAAAGCTTTTAGAACGACTCAAAATGGAATTTCTGTATAAAACTATTTGGATATATAAGTTGACTATGATTTTAGCATAGCCCTCCGAATATTAGCGCATACAAATATGCAGGTATATTTAGATCCCCCATCAAATAATTAAAGGCTACCGAAGTGGTAGCCTTTGATTGTTTAGAATGGCATATGATATTATTTGTCTTCTTCTGAAGACTTCGTTTTTGTAGTGGTCTTCTTTGACACTTTTTTAGTCGTAGTCTTTTTGGCTACGGTTTTCTTTGTAGTGGCCTTCTTCGCCGGACTCTTCTTTGCTGTTGTTTTCTTTGCAGCAGCCTTCTTTGGCTTTGGCCCTTCTTCAACAACCTTCATACAGTCCTCAAAAGTAAGATCTTCAACGACAGTATCCTTAGGGATTTTATAGTTTGTTTTCTGATAAGAAATATAAGGCCCCCAACGCCCTTGAATAACTTTTAACTCTAGGTCTTGTTCGAAAGTCTTTAATAATGCTTTACGATCTTTCTCTCGCTTCTCTTCTATAAGTTCAATAGCTCTATCCAGCTCAATCGAAAGAGGATCGTCAAGATCTTTCTTTAATGATACAAATTTACCATCATGTCTCACATAAGGACCAAATCGACCGATTGCAACTGTCACAACCTTTTCTTCATACTCACCTAGTTGGCGTGGAAGTTTAAATAGATCTAGTACATCCTCTAAGGTGATTGTCTCAATACTTTGACCATGACGTAAGCTTGCAAATTGAGGTTTTTCATCACTATCCTCATCTGTTACTCCAAGTTGCGCCATTGGACCATAACGACCAATACGTACTGAAATTGGTTTTCCTGTTTTTGGATCATTTCCTAGCAGACGTTCCCCTGTAGATCGTTCAGAGTTTTCTGTTACATCCTCAATGTTTTCGTGAAAAGGAACATAGAATTCATCGATCATTTCAGTCCAAACCCTTTTTCCTTCAGCAATCTCATCGAACTCCTTTTCTACTTTTGCTGTAAACTTGTAATCAACAATTGAATCAAAGTTCTTCACCAAGAAATCGTTTACAACCAAACCTATATCGGTTGGGAATAGCTTTGCTCTTTCAGCCCCAGTAATCTCCGTACAAGTTTCAACATCAATCGTTCCACTATTTAATGTTAACATTTGATATTTCCTAACAACTCCATCACGGTCTTCTTTAACAATATAGTTTCTATTCTGAATCGTAGTGATAGTTGGAGCATATGTAGATGGGCGACCAATCCCTTGTTCTTCTAGTTTTCGAACCAAACTTGCCTCAGTAAAACGAGGTGGTTTCTGTGAGAATCTTTGCGTACCTACAATCTCTCTTGGAGAGAGATGTTGGCCCTCATTGAGTGGAGGAAGCAACCCTTTGTGAATACTATTTTCCTGATTCTCTTCATCTGTAGATTCTAAATATACACTCAAGAAGCCATCAAAAACTAAAACCTCACCTGTAGCCACAAACTGTTCGTCACTAACAGAGAAACCTATTTTCACTGTAGTTCTTTCAAGTTTTGCATCTGCCATCTGAGAAGCAATGGTTCTTTTCCAAATCAACTCATATAGTTTTTTCTCTTGTGGAGTTCCATCTACAGTTGATTGGTTCATATAAGTAGGACGGATTGCCTCATGAGCTTCTTGTGCACCCTTGGCTTTCGTCTTGAACGTTCTTAAATGATAATACTCTTCACCATACTTATCAACAATTGCATCTTTCGAAGCATCTAAGGCCAATTGTGATAAGTTTGTAGAATCAGTACGCATGTAAGTAATTTTTCCTGCTTCATAAAGCTTCTGTGCAACCGACATGGTCATACTTACAGGAAATCCTAATTTGCGACTTGCTTCTTGTTGTAAAGTCGAGGTTATAAAAGGAGGAGTTGGAGATTTCTTTGCAGGCTTTTTTACAATAGAATCTATTTTAAAGTCTGCACCATTACACTTCTCCAAGAATGCCTGTGTCTCTTCCTGTGTTTTGAAACGATTGCCTAGTTCTGCTTTCAGCTCTGCCTTTCCAAGTTTTGCATCATCAGTATCAAATACAGAAGTCACACGATAAGCTGAAGTGGGTTTAAACTTCTGAATCTCTCGTTCTTGGTCCACAATAAGTCTAACCGCAACAGATTGAACTCGACCTGCAGAAAGCGAAGGTTTCACCTTTTTCCACAACACAGGAGAAATCTCAAAACCAACCAATCGATCTAAAATACGTCTAGCTTGCTGCGCATCGACTAAATTTAGATCTAATAAACGAGGGCTTTCAATAGCTTTAGTGATTGCACTTTTGGTGATCTCATGGAATACAATTCGCTTGGTTGAATCAGGGCTCAACCCAAGAACTTCCATAAGATGCCAACCGATAGCTTCACCTTCACGGTCCTCATCGGATGCAATCCATATTGTTTTGGCGTTCTTTGCTGCCCTTTTTAACTCAGCAACAACCTTTTTTTTATCTTCTGAAACCACATAACGTGGGGTATAATTGTTCTTCAAGTCTATCCCAAAGTCTTTCTTATCAAGATCTCGGATATGCCCAAAACTAGACATGACCAAGAAATCTTCTCCTAAGAATTTCTCTATTGTCTTTGCCTTGGCTGGGGACTCGACTATTACCAGATTTTCTTCCTTCATCTGAATCGGATTTGAAATATCAGCTAAAATATTAACTGCAAAGTAAAGAAAAAGCAAAACGTTCATCAATAAAAACGTTTGCGTTTATTGCAAAATAACAAAAATTACTGTTTTAAGAATGCAAACATACGATATTTTCATCATCTTGGATATAATTAATTATCTTTGAAAAATTGGACAATAAAGAATTCGAAATGAAAGAACAGATCTCTTCGTTTAAAAAATACATCATCATATTTTGGGCTATCATAGCAAGCAGCATCATTGGCCTTATAATTTTCTTTTATGGGATATCCGCTGGTTGGATGGGATATATGCCAACTCTTGAGGAATTAGAAAACCCTCCAAACAGCTTTGCTTCTGAGGTATACTCTGAAGATGGTGTATTGCTGCGTAAATACTTCTTCCGAAATAGATCTACGGTTGATTTCAATAGCATAAGTCAGTCAACAGTAGAAGCATTAGTTGCTACAGAAGATGCAAGGTTCTATGACCATTCTGGAATCGATCTGATTGGTTTATTTCGTGTTATCAAAGGAGTAATGACAGGAAATGACAATGCTGGAGGGGGAAGTACGTTATCACAGCAGTTAGCGAAGATGTTATTCCCTAGAGAGAAATTTGGACATAAATACCAACTTGTGTTACGTAAATTCCGAGAGTGGGTTATTGCAGTAAAATTGGAACGAAACTTCACTAAAGAAGAGATAATTGCAATGTACCTAAACAAGTATGACTTTCTAAACCTTGCAGTGGGAATAAAATCTGCTGCTAGAATATATTTTAGCACAACCCCTGATAAACTTTCTTTTGAACAGTCTGCTATGCTGGTCGGTATGGCAAAAAACTCTTCGTTATACAATCCACTCCGCAGACCTAAAATGGTTAAAGAAAGACGTGATGTTGTTCTATACCAGATGTATAAATATGATTTCATCAACAAATCAACAAAAGATTCTATTCAGAAGCTTCCATTGGGTTTAAAATATCAAAAAGAGGATTTCAAACAAGGGGTTGGAACATATTTTACTGAATACCTTCGAACCATCATGCAACACAAAAAACCGGAACGTAAGAACTACGCTTCATGGCAAGATCAAAAATATAAAGAAGACTGTATCGAGTGGGAGTTAAATCCTCTTTTTGGGTGGTGCAACAAAAACCTTAAAATGGACGGTACTCCGTATAACCTATATCGTGATGGACTAAAAATAAATGCAACCCTTAATTCAAAGATGCAAGAATATGCAGAAGAGTCTGTAAAATTACACTTATCGGAGAATCTACAACCTGCATTCTTTTCAAACCTAAAACATTATCAACACCCTCCATTCTCTAACGATTTAACGGAAAAGGAGAGGGAACGTATTCTTAACATGTATATTCGTCAGAGTGAGCGCTATCGTGTACTTAAGAATAAAGGCATCAAATTTGAAGAAATTCGTAAAGTCTTCGATAAGCCAACCGATATGTCTGTATTTACTTGGAAAGGAGATGTAGACACCATTATGTCTCCTCTAGACTCTATTAAATACGACATGAGCTTTTTAAGATCAGCAATGATGACATATGATCCAAGATCAGGCCATATTAAGGCTTATGTTGGAGGTCCGAACTACCGTCACTTCATGTATGATATGGTTAAGGATGGGAAAAGACAGGTAGGCTCAACGGTTAAACCATTTCTTTATACATTGGCAATGCAAAATGGTCTTACCCCATGTACAAAAGCTTTAAATATCGAATATACATTCACCCTTCCAGACGGTTCTACTTGGACACCTAAAAACTCAGGCTCTGATCATTATGGAGAAAATGTAACCTTAAAGTGGGGGCTTGCAAATTCTGTTAATAATATTTCGGCTTGGATTATGAGACAATACAATCCTGGAGGAATGAAGGAGGTGATGAAAAAGATGGGAATAACAAGCCGCATTGATGCCGTGCCTTCCATGTTCCTTGGAACTACTGAGATCTCGATATATGAAATGGTAGGTGCTTTTGGATGTTTCTCAAACAAAGGGATTTTTACAAAACCTATATTCGTCTCAAGTATTGAAGACAAGAATGGGAATATAGTTGCCGATTTCGAACCATTTAGAGATGAAGCAATCAGCAAAAACACAGCATACCTAATGATAAACCTCCTTCAAGGAGTGGTAAACAAAGGAACTGGGTCTAGACTCCGCTGGAAAAAAGGATATGGTCAATTAACTGCTGCAATCGGTGGAAAGACAGGAACTACCCAGAATCACTCTGATGGTTGGTTCATGGGAGTAACTCCTGAACTTGTAACAGGTATATGGACTGGTGCCAAACTGAGAAGTATACACTTCGATAATATTAGTATGGGACAAGGTGCCAATCTTGCACTTCCAATCTATGGATATTATATGCATAAAATTTATGATGATTCTAATTTAGGGTACAAGCAAGACACACAATTTGAGAAACCGAAAGGGTTTAATATGAACATGGATTGTGAATTAGAAGCAGAAAAAGAGGTTGAAGAAAAAACAAATACTATAATTGAAGAGGAAAGTACAGATTTCTTTTAAATCAACATAAAATATTGTCATATGGTTTAGATGAAACCATATGACAATATTTTGAATCCAATCATTTAATTCTTTCAATGATTGGATTTTTTTTTCTATATTGCGTAGTATCAGGGTAAAGACACATATAGTTTTAAATTCAATGATTATTGAATTTGTGTCAGGGAATTCCGTGTGAATCGGAAGCTGTCCCCGCAGCTGTAAGCTATTCTCAGTTGGTAACTCATACTGTAACTGTCCTACATTAACCACTGTCTAGTGAAGATGGGAAGGGTAGAAGACAAATAATAGCAAGCCAGAAGACCGACCTGTCAGGAAATGCTTTCGGGATAAGAGTAAAAATATTGGGAATACTATTACACCATTAAAAAGCAAGAGGTTGCTGCCATAACCTCTTTCCGAGAAAATACTGTTTACTAAAGCCGAGAGTTAACTCCATAACTTTCGGCTTTTTTTTGTCCCTAACAACTCTTCTCAATAGTCAGATAAAATTTCTATCACCCTAATTACAATATATAGCCCTACCTAGCAATAAATTAACATAAATCTATATATTTGTGCTATAAATTAACAATCTATAGTTCTAATGAAGAAAACTGCATTTTATTTATTCTTAATATCTTTAGTGGCAACTAGCTGTCACAAAGATGTCACCAATGAATATGTAAAAGATAATATTACATATCCTCTTGTTGAATGTGTATTATCGCCGAATGAGCCCATAAAGCTATATTTGACTAACACTTTAAACTTCAACCAGCCTCTATATTTCCAAAGGAAAATACCTGTTCAAAGCATTCTAATAATCGAAGATGGAATAAAAGAGATTGATCTTGACTATAACGATGAACTCAATTGTTATTACAACAAATCAACTCCAAAGGCAGGGTCTCACTATTGCATGAAGATAAAGATTAAGAACAAACCATTGATTACCTCGGAGTGTACTGTGCCGTCCATGCCAGTGTTAGAAGATATCACTCTACAACCTGGTAAGCAATCTTATAGACAGGATGAGAATGAAAAGATGGATGCATTTAAATTAAGCTTCAAACTAAAACCCGAAGATGATATTAAGAAATATGGAATACAGGTTCTAAGTTATTTGGCAAGTAAAAAGTTTGGATATATCAGCTTCGATGAAAACACCATTGAGAGACTACAGAAACATGAAGAGCCCCAAATATTTATAGACCACCTTAAAGGCTTAATAAAAAGAGGAGAGTCAGAGATCAAATATCAATATTTAGACCTCATAAGGAACAACAGAGAACAGTTTATTCCCAGAATTAAAGCAAAATATTCCCCAGAAGAATTATCAGGAAGGGACTTTATCTTTGCATACCTTAAGAGTATCGAAGATATTATAGATCTTCACTATTACCAATATTATGACGATGACAAGAGAGAGACTAGAAGTTCTGATGCTATCTTTGATTTAAGTCAAGTGGATGATAATGGATTGCTCGGCAATCTAAAATACTATAACCAGCAAGAACTTTCAATATATACCAAATACTATCCTCCGGAATTTGAAATAGGTAAAGAGATAACCGATGTCAATTGGCTAATTTTTCGTCATGAAGTATCACTAGAGGTTTCTTACCTAAGCCATAGTTTATACGAATACAAAAAGGGGATAAGAAAACAATTTGAAAGTCAAGAAGAAGTATTCTCCCCTCTGGTCCCACTTCAAGGCAATGTTAAAAATGCATTAGGCGTATTTGGAGCAGCTTCCACTAATAACGTTTTTGCTTTTGGGTTCAGATAGTCATTTCTCAAATAGAATTATTATTAAGTCCGTACATCACATTATCTTATGAAACTATTATATTTATATATATCATTTATTTTTTGCATTCTCTTCACTATTGAATCCCACGCACAGTCCCATGCCATCTCTGGATTTGTTAAGGATGAAATTTCACATGAACCAATAGTTGGAGCAACGGTATACCACCTTTACAGCAAGAAAGGATGTGCAACCAATTCCGAAGGGTATTTCTCGATGCTTATTCCATCATCCTCAAACAACACCATCGTGATTAGATCTATTGGATACACCTCCAAGGAGTTCGTTTGTACCCCGAACACACAACTTAACATCAATCTCTCTCCAAAGCTTATTACCACAGAAGAGGTAAAAGTGATTGGAAAACAAAACATTACAAACATACAAAGTATTCAAACCAGTGCCCATTCCATATCTCCAATTGAGTTAAACTCTTTGCCTTCACTAGGTGGGGAGAAAGATGTTATAAAAGCTCTACAGATGCTACCTGGAGTGACGGGAGGTTCTGAGGGCAGTAGTGACCTTGTTGTTAGGGGAGGGAGTCCCGATCAAAATCTATTTCTCATCGATGGAGTGCCTATCTACAATGCATCACACGTTTTAGGACTCTTTTCAGTGTTCACTCCCGAAGCCATTTCGAATGTTGACTTTTATAAAGGAGGATTCCCAGCTCAATACGGAGGAAGACTATCCTCTGTTGTGGATATCTCGATGAAAGAGGGGAATAGAGACCACTTTACAGGAGATATTTCCATTGGAACCATATCTAGTAAAGGGTTAATTGAAGGACCTATTAATAAAGGGAAAGGGGCTTTCATTATCACTGGAAGAAGGACTTACTTCGACATTCTTGCTAGACCATTTATTATGAATCAAAACAATGAAGAGGATAGTCAATACGAATATAAGTCAACTAAGATGAATCTTTATTTCTATGATTTCACAGGAAAATTGACTTATCAAGTGTCGCAAAAACACAAGCTGTTTGCAAGCTTCTACAAAGGAATCGATCGCACAAGTGCTGAATTTCAAGAGAAAAACAAGACAAACAATGATCTATTTATATTTGGCAATGATTTACACTGGGGAAACACCAGTGCATCCTTAAGGATGAATCATATCGTTTCGCCCAAATATTACAGCAATACCAGAGCTTATGTGTCACAATATCAATATGGAACCCAATTAGAGACTGATCAGACATTAAATGAATTTGGGACTAAAGTCCAAAGTTCTTATAACACAAAATACACTTCAGAAGTAACGGACTGGGGTTTGAAATACGACGGTCATTGGCTTGCTTCTGATAAAAGTAAAATAAATTGGGAGGTCGCTGGAATTTACCATCAATTTACGCCTGGTAAGGAGGAACAAAAGACAAACAACAATGGAAACACCCAGACAATTCAACAGGGATCTAACAACCTATCTACAAAAGAGTTCGGATCATCATTAGAGTGGGAGGTTGATCCATTCAGAAACTTCAAGGCTAGAGTGGGGATCAGATATTCATTATATAACACCCAAAATAGCTCATTTAATAGTTATCAACCTCGTATCTCATTAAGATACATGCCTTCGAGTTTTATATCCTTAAAAGCATCCTACGACTATATGCAGCAGCCCATACACCTTTTATCTCAAAATAGTTTCGACTCAAGTGCATCCATATGGGTACCAGCTACGGATAAAATTAAACCTGGGGAGAGTCAACAAGTTACTGTAGGAGTTGCCATTCAGTTATCCCCTAAATGGACCCTCTCGACAGAAGCTTGGCACAAGAAATTAGAGAACCAAATTGAATTTCGGTATGGATACCTTAACTCATCTGCCAAATGGGAAGATGAAGTTACTACTGGGCAAGGAAGAGCATCTGGATTAGATATTCTTTTGAGAAAAAGAGAAGGCAAAACAACAGGTTGGATTGCTTATACCTATAGTAAGAACGAACGTCAATTTGATGAAATGAATAATGGTAAATGGTATCCATACAGATTCGATAGAACACATGACTTTAAAATGGTAGTTCAACATCGGTTCTCTAAGAGAATAGAGATGGGGCTAAACTATCTTTTATCTTCTGGTTACCCATTTACTATCCCTGAGAGCTACTTCACCTCTTCAATAGTCAAAGGGTTTTGGGACACTGAACGTAAAGGGTATGTCATTTCAAGCATTAACAATCAAAAAATGAGAGCATATCATCGGTTAGATCTCTCTATTTCCTTTAATCGTGAAAAACGTCGTGGAACAAGGACTTGGTCTTTCGGTGTATACAACATATATAATCGAAAAAACCCATACAACTATGTCGTAGACTATCCCTATAGTTATGAGGGCAAAGAACGTATCAGAATTAGAGAATATTCCATTTTTAGTATTATTCCGAGTATAACCTATCGATTTAACTTCAAATAACATCTAAGAATCTATCACATGAGAATACGTCGTGTGATAGATTCGATACTTTAAAACCTATTTTCTACTAGCAAATACATATAATAAGCATATAAACTTATTTATATATTATATTCTATAGCATAAAAATTAAATAATATCTTGTCATCTTTTTCTTGGTATTATGTTTTATAGAATTACCTTTGCCTCCGCACAACTACTAACTCCTTGTGCAATACAACCTAAAGGTCAATTATAACACATTGGGATATTTTGATCACCGCCACCTTTGCTAACAGCAACTATTCCATAACAATTCAAGCTTGCCATATATCATTTCAGTTTACATCTTTTTTTACTATAATTGTAATTAATTGAACGTAAAACACCTTGCATAAATTCACTTTTAAACCTAAACGCCCCATGCTTTTTTAGAGAATCTATTCAACACCCTATCTATGAAAATCTAAAAAGTTATTGCCGATGACATTTCTGGAACATAAAGAAAGGTTAGAACACCTATTAGAATTAGTTGCAAAAGGAAGATGTTTCGCACTACAAGATGTAGCAGACAAATTTCAATGTAGTAGAAGAACGGTCAAAAGAATGTTAGTTCAATTACGAGATGAAGGACATATTATCACTTATTGTCCATCTTCAAGACGATTCTATCTAGAATGAATAAGGTTATAAATTTAATAACAGTATTATCGTTATAAAATATCTGGGTATTGGGGGAACAAACCCAGGTTTTTTCACACACAACGATCGAATCAATCAATGTTTTGATACAAAAGATGTTATAAAATAACCTCATTCTTAAAGGTAATTAAAGTGTACAAGAAGTATGCCTATGTTTAGGTAATAGGGATAGAATGTCATCTATATTAAGACATAATCGTTATAACAATAGAAACTTTTACGGCACTTTTTTCAATGAAAAAGGAGAGGGGGACACTTTATGTCCCCCTCTCTACTTTTCTTTGTAGTAGATAACTAATGAGAGTCTGGCGACACCTCAAGAAAGTAGCCTAAACAAAACTTGAAGATCATGAAAGTAACAAGATTATCAAGCAAACAAAACCGCAAAGAGTATGTAGCTGCTGCGGGATGTTGTTGTAGTTGCTGTTGTAGCTGTTGCGTGTCTGTAACGACAAATGCATAACAGTTCTAGTCCTTACAAAAGGTGAACGCTTTTGTAAGGACACCTCTACCAACCTTTTATTAAAGGCTAAGAACAACGACGAACACTAGACTATAATAATTATACCATTTTACAATTCGTTATCTACCAATAGATAACTAAAAATTCTATATACTTATTGTCTTTCCTATATACAAATAACAAATACTTCGGAAAGTATAAAGATTTGAGGACGGCAATTCCATACCCTAAATCTAAGACTTATGATAAGCAAGTACGATGTCTTCAAAGATGAAACACACCAATGTTATCAGTTAAGGACAAAAACACAAACCTATCTACTAGAGTTTGATGAAGAGGAGAAAGAAAATATATTTCTAGATATAGTGCGTGAGCTACAGAGCAAGCCAAGTGTAAACCTTAAGACTCTAAAAGCTAAATTGACGAAGTCTTATTCAGATGATGCAAAGGTTATCGACGTATTATCTATCCTCAAAGAGTATCAACTTCTTTCTTATGAAATGATGGCGGATTTAGATCCATCATCTAATACATCAGAATATATTTCAACAGGAACTAGCGATATAAAACTTGCCATTATTGGCGACGGATCAATTACAGAGAAACTAAAAAAACTAACCAAAGAGCATAAATTCAGGAGTGTAAAAACATTTGACTATGCTCCAAAACAAAAGATAGAGAATATAGTCAACGAATTCGATTTTATTCTTGTAGATGCATCTCATTGGTCGCCTTTTCATCTTGAACAGATAAACAAATATGCTCTTCAATATAACAAACCATGGCTGTTTGTTGGGGGGATAGAAGAAGTCTCATTAAAGATCGGGCCTCTTTTCTATGGGAAAGAAACGGGTTGTTATGATTGCCTTATCAGTAGGTATAAAAGTGCACACGAATATCCTGACTATCTAACAAGCTATGAAGATCATCTTAAAACAAATCAGAAACCAAGTGTAAGAGATCAGGTCCCAAATATAAATATTGCAGAGAACCTAATTGTCAACATAGCACTAGCCGAAGTTATCAACTTCTTTGACACATGGGCTCTACCAAATACTTGGAAAAACATTATCGACATCAATTTCATGACTTTACAAACCGAACACCATGCGCTTCTTAAAAAGCCTTATTGTGAATCTTGTAAACCAGAATTAAAATATAATACAGCACCTTGGCTTGAACCAATCACCCTAAAATAGAATGATATGGCTGTAACAACACTTGTTAAAGTACTAAAAACGATATCCTCTGAGGTTGGTATTCTTCAACACGTAGTAAGCTCCACTAGGCTTAATGGGGACCCAAAACTACAGGGGTGGGGAATACTTCCATCGGACACTCGATATTTGAATGCTGAATCTTTCGGTGGACAAAGTGCAGGATGTGCTACAGAATGGGAGGACGCAATGCTGGGAACCATTGGTGAAACTGTGGAGCGTTATGCCCCTACATTTCATAATGCTGATGAAGAGATATTCACTAGCTACAAACAATTAAAGGAAGAGGGCATTCATCCTAAAGAGTTCGCCCTATTCCATCCCAATCAGTATAAAACGTTTGAAGAGAGAGGCATGCCTGTCGTTCCTTTCAACGAAGACACTGAGGTACGTTGGTTTCCAACCTACGATCTGACCGATGGTCATGAGAAGTGGATTCCGGGACAATTCATATATATGCCATTTCGTAAGGATCCTAAGTTCATTACCATGAATACATCAACAGGATTGGCAGCACACACCAATTTTCATAAGGCAATCCTAACGGGATTAATGGAGGTAGTGGAGAGAGATAGCTTTGTTATCACGTGGGCACAAAAGATTGTACCACCAAAGATTGTTATTAACGAGGATATCCAACAATATATTGATGAAAATTTTCCAACACAATATGAATGGCACTTCTTCAATATGACCTATGATCTAGGGGTACCATCTGTATTCGGCATATGCTTTGGAGAAACTGAGTTTGGAAAATTTGTTGCCATTGGTGGCTCTACAAGAACCACATTTGGAGAAGCAGTTAAAAAGACCATACAAGAGGTAGGACAAGCAATCCCTTTCTTTAGATACTCACTTGAGTCTCGTAAAGACTGGAATCCAGATGACGATTTCACCAAACTATTTGATTTCGATGATCACTCTCTTCTTTACGTCAAAAGACCTGAACTTTGGAATGAATTTGATCGTTGGACAGAGGCACCTGAATCTTTTGAGATCGATTTTAAAGAAGCCCCTCCAACAGACGATATCGAAACCATACGTCAAATAACTAAGACATTAAAGAAGAAGGGCTACAACGTATTGGTCAAAGATCTTACAACTCCTGATCTACGACAAATTGGATTTTACAGTGTTAAGATATTCGTTCCTCAACTGATCCAACTTGCAGGTGCCTACTTATTGTACTATCACGGAGGGAAACGATTGTATGAAGTACCACAAGCTATGGGGTATACCTCCAATGACTTTGATAATTTAAACCCATTTCCACACCCGTTTCCATAAAAAGTGATCACCTATGAATATCAAAGAGATAAAAGATAGATACCAAGAGAAAGATGGAGGCATGTACGGTCGTCGTAATGTCGAGAACTCTTTGGCAATGCTTTACCATGAGAATAGTAAGTTCACAACCTACTCCGCTCGTATAGAGGGCCAAAAAATCATGGGATTTAACAATGAATTTGTCAACAAAAGAGCCTATCAGCCATACAAATGCTACCCCAATAAAACACGTATCGATTTAAACGACTATAAAGACTCTCCGTTGAAGAAAGACCTATTATCAGTCCTAAATCAAAGGAGAAGTGTTCGTCAATACAGTCCTAAATACAAGATATCTCTAAGCGAAATCACCACTTTGCTTTACAACTCCTATGGGGTGAACAACAAGCAAAAGCTCAATAATGTTGGACGAGATGCACACATGGGCCTACGTAATGTTCCTTCCGGAGGTGGTCTGTTTCCTTTGGAAGCATATATAGTTATACAGAATGCACATATCCCATCAGGACTATATCATTATCGTTCCGACCTGAATGAGCTAGAGTGTTTGAAAGAGGGTGATTTCCGACAAGATCTAGCCAACATCATTCAAGCAGAACCTTATGTGCAGATCAAAGATGCATCGATGGTTGTACTTCTAACAGGGGTTATCGAGCGATCTATCATCAAATATGGAGAGAGAGGCTATCGCTTTATGCTTCAAGAGAGTGGGGAGGTAGCACAAACGCTTTCTGTACTAGGAGAAGCTCTAGACCTTGGATCATGTATTCTAGGGGGATATTTAGACGATAAAGTCAATGAATTTCTAGATATCGATGGAGTCTTTGAATCGATCAATAACGTCATTGTATTTGGAGGTAAAAACCAATAATCGGAAGCTGATGGAAAAGATATTACAGATTAAAGATCTCCACTATAAAGTATCCAACAAAGAGATCCTTAAAGGAATCAACCTAGAGATTAATGAGGGGGATGTATTTGCATTATTGGGAGTTAATGGGTCTGGAAAATCAACATTGATTGACTCTATACTAAAAGATATCTCTCCTTCAAGAGGAGAGGTAATCTATAACGATAAGATAAATCCAAACTTTCATAACGTAGGAGTTGTTTATGACAAGCTTCCTCTGTTTATGGTATTCACCGTAGATGAGACCATAAAATATTTCTGTGCCATTAATAGGGTCCCATTCAAAGAGATCGAGAAAAAATACTATCGTCAGTTCCAGCTTCCCAACCTACGTAAATCACTGGTAGAGAAACTATCTCATGGAGAAAAAAAACGTCTTTGTCTTCTATTATCCATACTCACACCCAAAGAGTTATTGATTCTAGATGAACCTTTTGCCAATCTTGATCCTCCAATGATTGAACTGATGTGGAAGACCCTCAAAAAAGAGAGTCAAACCATCCTATTTTCAACACACCATTGGAAAGAGGTGCAGAACATCGCTACTAAAGTGGCATTTATTCATCAAGGAAAAATCATTGGACAAGTAGACTCTCCTGAAAACCTCCTTTCTCAGTTCGATCAAAAGAAAATGGTGATCAGTAATAGTTCTACAAACCACACCTTAATCGACGAATTGAGGCAATACCCTCACTACCTAGTAGACGAAGAGATACATCTGCTACAATCGCCAGAAAAAGGAGGACTAGACTTGGTAACAAAATATCAGGTTAACTATTCAATCCAAGACGTAACGATTATTGACGCCTATATATACGAAGGCAATAAAACAAGATAACTTATGGTGAAGATCATTTTTTATTCCATATTCTACCAGATAAAAGCTTCGCTGCGTGTAAAACAATCGGCATTCTTTTCGTTAATATTCCCTATATTTCTTTTCCTTGTATTCACCAACCTGTGGTCTCAAGGAGATGAGGAGTATGTTGCGTTTCTGTTTACTGGTGTGATCGGATCTACCATTGCTAGCGATGGACTATTTGCCGTAGGTCCAGTTGTAAAAAGTTATTACAACACGGGTCTTCTGCACTACCTAAGAAAGATGCCTTTTAATATTCTATTCCACTTTATGGGATTAATCATCAATCGCTTCTGTATGCTCTGCATGACCTTTGTGATACTATCCATCGCATCCTACTGTAGTTTCGGGTACCTACCGTCTCTTCAACAAACCGGTGTAATCTTTGCAGGAATATTTATCGGAATCACGATATTCTCGTTCGTAGGACTATGCATCACTTTTATTGGATTGAAACAAGAGTCCAACTTCAGCATGATGAATTTGATCTACTTTATTGTGCTATTCACGAGTAACTCCTTTTATGTGGTGGGCGATTTTAATAGAGTGATGAGCACTGTTGCAAGCCTGCTGCCACTAAATCCAGTATTGTCTCTTATTCGAGAAGGTCAATTTACACTAACCCTTGGATTATGGTTTATTATACCTGTGATTCTATTCTCATTCCTATTCAAGAAAATAAAATACAGTAGATGATATTACTCAAGACTCTAATTGTGACAGCCGTTCTAATGTTACTACATGAGCTAGGGCATGTCATTTCAGCAAGAATATTGGGGTTACCCATAATCGACTTTGGGCTAAAATGGAAGCCATACCCTCATCTGTATGTGTCAACCCAACGACCGTCCAATGACATCCAAAGGTTTATATACCTCTCTGCGGGAATTGTGTCTACACTATTATGGGGAGGCATAGTTTGGGGAAGTGGTCTGCTAATCATTCCATACATTATGTGGGGATTTATATTAGAGCTCGCACTAGAGACCAATCCTTTCTATTCCGATTTTACTATTGCAATGATTGGGATTAAGATCCGAAAGAAAGGACTCATCAATCCACATGAATCGGAGTACAATCAAATCATAAAAGATCAACAGTTCTCGTTGCAGTGGTATATTCATTTCACCCTTTGGACAATATTGATTGTAAGTCTTATCAAATACGGAAAACTATACCTTCTATCATGATGAAAAATTTTACACATATCACCCTGACTATATTGCTTATCCTGATATCACATATCTCATTTGCCGATCAAGCCAACACAAAATACAGCTGCATGTTTCATATACAAGAAAAAGCAGACAGTGTGATACTATTAGGGTTTGATACGAAGAGCGATAAAGGTGTAATACAACTAATCGACAATCTAAAAAAGGAGTACAATGACCATTCTGTAGACCTTAATCTATATTGGCAAGGCTATCTACAATATTTCCAATCGATCATCCAACAAACCACTGGTAACAAGAAAAAAGCCAAGGAGTGTATTGGGAATGCTTATAAAACACTAGAAGCAATCAAACACCAAAGTTCTGAAAGCTATGCATTGATGGCACTCGTTCGTAGCTATAGCATAAATTTCAACCGCTTTAGTGTTATTTTCATTTCAAAAAACGCTATTGGACTTGCAAAAAAAGCAATGCTAGCGGATACACTTAATCCAAGAGGATACTACGCAAGAGGCAGTCATGAGTTCTATACGCCTGCTTCCATGAGAAAAAACAAGAATGCTGAAGAGTGGTTGTTAAAGGCAATTAAACTGAGTCAAAAAATGATCGATAACCCGTATACACCATCTTGGGGAGAACAAGAATCCTATGAACTACTCATCAAGCTTTATAGACAAACAGAACAAAAAGAGAAGGCAAAACATATGCTTCAAAAAGCATTAGAGAAATATCCAAATAATTATCAATTTAAGAAACTGCAAGGAGTATGAGCAAAGAGAGGGGGGGGGCATGTATTATTCTGCTGCTATTAACAATTTCTGTATGGGGACAGAAGATTAGTCATCATCCATCTCAATGGGTCGAAGGAACCATTGTGGATGATATCACATCAAGTCCGATAGAAGGCGTCGAGATTACAGTAATGGGGACAGATATAAAGACTGTCATCTCGGATTCTATCGGACGCTTTAAACTTCTAATACCTGTTGGAAGACAACAAGTCATTCTTTCACACTTTAGCTATAATAAAACAATCAAAACCCTTCTATTAAACTCTGCCCAACCACAACACCTTCAGTGGCCTTTAAAACTAAAGAAAGAAAACCTCATCAACGAAGTGGTGGTGAAGGCATCGGTCGCAAAGAATGAACCGCAAAACAAGATGGTTTACACTAGTGGACGTACGTTCTCTGTCGAAGAAACCAACCGATATGCTGGGACACTAGGCGATCCAGCTCGTATGGCTCAAAGCTATGCAGGAGTTAATGCAGCTCAAGACGAACGCAACGATCTCATTATCCGTGGCAATTCTCCTATTGGTGTACAGTGGAAGGTAGATGGGTATGAAATTCCAAACCCGAACCACTACGGTGGAATAGGACTCACAGGAAACCGAGTGACGCTCTTGAATATGAATCTAATGAGAAACTCCGATTTTCTTACTGGAGCATTTCCTTCGGAATATAGCAATGCACTTGCAGGGGTATTCGACCTCAACCTAGAGGATAGACAAACCTACAACCATTTCTGGGGACAGGTAGGATGGAATGGATTTGAAGGAGGCGCCAAAGGACCTATTAGCCAAAATGGAAGCTACATGGTTTGTTACCGCTACTCATTCTTAGATGTAATGAAGAAAATAGGGCTAAATACCAAGATAGACCCGAAATACCAAGACCTCACCTCTAAGTTGGTCATTCCATTAGGAAAGAAGATAGATCTTTCAATACTTACAATGGTGGGCAATAGCTCTTTCTCCAGAGACGATCATCTCAACCTTTCTTCTATTGGTTCCATTGGACAATACCTAAACACCAGCGCAGATATGCTCTTTCAAGGAGCTAATCTTAAATATCGTTGGAACAATCAAAATCATATCACATGGAGGGTTTCCTATCTAGATAACGCCGTAAAAACTACCTCCGAATGGTTCGACAAACAGACCGACAAGAAAACCCCTGAGTGGAACGAAAATGCCACACAAAAGAGGTATGCAAGTGCCATAGACTATCAATATAACAACTACCTAAATCATCGTTTCCGAATGGGTGCAAAATGGGATAGCTACGATGCAAACTTAAAGCAGATGGGGCAAGATGCCTCCCTTCAATTCCGAGACTTAACCAACCATAGAGACTGGTTGAATCTCTTCCGTATCTACATGCAAGATGCCATAAAGATTACTCCTTCTCTACAGGCTACTGTTGGAGTAAACTATCAATACCTTATATACAACAACAGCTATAGTATTGAGCCAAGAGCTGCTCTAAAACTGCAAACAGGTAGCAACAGTGCACTATCATTGGCTTATGGTCGTCATGCGCAGATGCAGCCATTCACCACCTATTTCACCCAATCAGAAGATCTACTATTAACCAATAAGAATCTTGACTTCTCTAAAGCAGATCACTTTGTTATGGGATACAATCAGAACCTAAGTAGCTATCTAAATTTCAAAATTGAAGCATACTATCAACATCTGTTTAACATACCTGTTGAAAACAGCAAACACTCCGTCTTCTCTCTAATCAACACGGGAGCGGCAGACTATATTCCTGCACAAGCCAATTTAGTGAATAAGGGGTTAGGACGAAACTATGGAGTCGAAATGACCCTCGAGAAATACATGCAGAATAACTACTATTACATGGCCACAGGTTCACTTTTCCGCTCTCAATACCAAACACTAGACCAGCAATGGAGAAGTACAGCCTTCGATGCGAAATATATGCTAAACCTATTGGGGGGGTATGAGCTATGGACTTCTGCTACATTTGCAGTGGGTGCTGATCTTAAGATAACCTTCGCTGGAGGTAGACCCTATATCCCTGTAAAGGAAGTGGCATCTAGACAATCCCATCATGTGATATACGACGGAGACAATGCCTACAACCAGAGGTATGACAACTATTTTAGAACCGATTTAAAACTCTACTACCGACAGAACCTATCGAAGGTCTATCTAGAGTTTGCTGTGGATCTACAGAACCTTACCAATCATCAGAATATCGACTATCAAAGATACGATGTGTCTACAGGAAAATACATTAACTATTATCAAACCATGTTCTTCCCGATGTACACCTTTAAAGTTCTCTTTTAAAAAAGCATTAACATGAAACGACGCAGCTTATACATCTTCTTAATTCTTGTTTTGTTCCCAATCACAATGTGGGGACAAACAACGTGGCAAGGAAAGGTAGTGGATAAAAACAACCAGCCTCTTTTTGCAGTGAATGTATATCCTTTGTCTAATCCATCGAAAGGTGTCATTTCCGATTTTGAAGGCAACTTCTCTCTGAATAAGACTCACGAGAATGACACCATTGCATTCTCCTATATAGGCTTTGAAACGGAGAAGATCGCCTGCCATTCGATAAAGGATCACCCATGGGTTGTCACCCTTCATAGCAACGTCCAAAAACTTGGCGAAATTAAAGTCTCTATAAAAGATCCAATATCGAAGAAGTTCTCCGTAAAAAAGGTCGAAAAGATCGAGATTTATCTCAATCCCGTATCTCAGGGAGATGCACTGAAGGCTGTTACAAACCTACCGGCATCATCCACAACCGACGAAACAGCAAATCCTTCTCTTCGAGGAAGCGACGACTCTCGTAGTAGGGTATTCCTTAACGGTGTACCTGTATACAACCCTGTCAGATCAACCAATCTAAGCAACCAAGGGTTCTTTAGCATTTTTAATACCGAATTAATCAAAGAGCAGTTTATATATGCCAGCAACCCTCCCCTTACCCATGGGGATGTTAGTGCGGGTATGATTGATATTCACACCCAAGAAGAACTCGAAAATAACCAACTTCAACTCTCTTCGGGAATACTAAATACAGGTTTTCTTCTTTCACAAAAGATAAAAGATGAAGATAACTTTATACAACTATACGGCAACCTTCAGTTCTCCGACCTCTATCTCTCGATGCAGCAAGAGCAACTGCCCGACACCAAATCGTTCGACAGCAAAGACATAGGACTATATAGCCACCTACAACTCTCTTCCAATCTACAATATAGTATATACCACTACTTTCTTGATGAGAGTTATGAAGGGACCGACCATTTAGTAAACCTATCGGGAGAGGTCGCAAGTGGAAGCAAACGATGGTTCAACATCCAATCCCTTGCTTGGAGCAATGATAAATGGAAAGTGGAAACACATTTTGGATATGACACCTCCGATCGATCTTATCAGTTCGACCAGATGATATCCAACTCCAATGTAGCAAACCTATTTATTGGTGGTGATATTAAGTTCCAACCCAATAGGTGGCTTACGTTACAAACAGGAGCTTCTCACCTAAAACAAGATTACTACGAGAAGAGCGAAAACAGCCTATGGATAAACATGCAATGGAAAGGTCAAGGCACTCCCGATGCAACTATAGATACCAAAGATATTAAGGATGAATATTACGGATTTGCAAACCTCACGCTATCCAAACACCTCTCGTGGAGTGTTGGGTTCAGGAAACCGATAAACTATAAACGTAATTATACTGCACTCCAGTCGGCAATAAGTGTGGATATCTCAGCCAAAAACCACCTCCTGATTAGTGGAGGACAATACTACAACACACTTCCTTGCAGCTACTACCACTATCAATTCGATCTGCAAGAGAGTAAACAGTTGGCCATCGACTATACCTATACAAGTAACCGAACCACTATCGGAGCGGCCTATTTTATCAAAGAAGAAAAAGGCGGAAGCTACATTCAATATAGCCAACCCATAGATCAACAGAACATTCAGGGAGTAGAGTTCTCTTGGCAACAAAATATTGGTTCTAACTTCATGGCACACTTTGCCAACAGCTGGATAAAAAATCGAATAGATGTCGATGGACAGAAGTATAACGGATACAAAGACTTAAGCTTCTTTATCAAGAGCTCTCTGCAATACACCAACCGTCATGGGCTATCGGCAACATTATCGTATCAAGCAAGAGAAGGTTCGCCTTATACAACCATTGTCGACCACCAGTCGAACCATGGTGTGGAGATCCCCATATACCATAACGCATACAATACAGAAAGATACAACAACTATCAACGTTGTGACCTAATGCTAAGTCAGTATATTCCAATCAAGAAACATACGATCATCTGTTTTGCCAGCATCAACAACCTCTTAAATCAGAAAAATACAGCATCCTACTACTATGATGCCACATTCGATCATCGATTCGAGAACTACTATACACTTCGCACATTCTATGCGGGTGTGGTGTGGAAATGGAACTACAAGAAATAGTCTATACGCCCATAGAACGCAGTATAGACTATTACTTCATTAAAAAATTGATTGCTTTGCTTCTTCTGGGTGTGCAGCCTCAAAACGTCGATAGATTCGATACCACAAAATAAAACTTACAATGTAATATGCGATCGTAGCATACAAATCAAAAGTATGCAGTGGTTCGATGGCGTAAAAGACCAAAAGACCAATCGTTGTAACACAAAAAACAATCTTTTCGCTCATCAACACTTCTCTTCTTCCTTTAGGAAATATAGAAGGGAACATCACAATACTAGACATAATCAAGTTAAAGACACGGCTATCTTCCGATTTCCAATAGGCCACTCCAAAGATCATACAAAAAACAAGAAGCCAAATACCACAATTACGTAAAGTAAAAACAGTCTCTTTTTTCATAAACATTCATCATTAGTTATAATATATATTTGATTTTTAATATGCTATATGCTGAACAAACCTCACAACAAAGCAGAAACAAAGAATACGACAAGAACAAGGATACGCAAAACGACTCCCCAAATAAACCCTAAACGCATCCTAATATAACCACAATTCAAACTGTGAATAACCTCGGGAGCAAACATTACAGGGATAAAAAGCCACCCCTTTAGTGTTATACTATAATTGAAAAAGTAAAGAAGATTAAACAGAATGGCTAGCCCATAAAATACCACCCCAAAATGTCTATTCCAACATCTTGCTATAGCTCCATTGATTCTCGACGATAAAATAAGATATAGGACATAAGAACATATGATAATAGCCCATAGCCATCGTTGGTGAGCAATAAGTAGTGGAATTTTATAAAACAATCGTGGTAAAATATAAAGGATAAAAAGAGTCACCGAAATCATAATATTTCGTCTCTTTGGCACCAAGTGAAGGCGATAAACTAACTCGGTCAACAGCGGCATGAGCAAAAGTGTATCCCACAGAGAGTGACTATTAAATAGTATATCTGATTGTGCATAGTCCACCAAACCTAACTGATAGAGGTAATTCAACACCCAAGAATAGAAAAAAATATTAGCAAAAAGACTGATCACAACGACAAAGGAAAATAATCCAACCTTTTGTGATAGGGTAAATGCCTTAGATGCTATCCTTGGATGAGCTAAAAATTGAACATAATCTCTGAACACCATAAATCAAATTAATAACGATCACATCAGATGTTACAATAAACATTCAATGTAATTAATCCTCGACTCTTAATATCCTAAATGTATCTGTATTGATATATTTATACAAATATTTATACAGATATCTATACAGATCACATGAACTCCTTTTATCCACCACAACCCCGTTCGAGGTTGTTCCTTCCGATCCAAATTTGGATTAATCTAAGAATCGGCAGTAAAAAATCCCCAATATATATACCTAACTTGACTATCCATATCTCCACAAACGGACCGACAGCTTTGTCTATTATCCAAAACCCTTTTAGAAAACCGAGTAGTGATGAAAAGAAATAGTCGAGCCATTATTTGAAAATGAAACACAAACATG
>JAONJW010000090.1 GCA_028377305.1 Prolixibacteraceae bacterium
AAAAGATCATTGGTATGAACCAGCACCGAGGTTGTTGTGTTTGCTTTAATTTTTCCTGGCCACCAAGCAATCGCAGGAACTCGAATCCCACCTTCATGAAAATCTGTTTTTCGCCCCTTTAAAGCCCCAGAAGAACCTTGAATAGCTGGCCCATTATCACTAAAGAAAACAACCAAAGTATTATCACTGATTCCAAGTAGCTCAAGTTTATCCAGCACCCGACCAATACTGTAGTCTAGATGTGTCACCATTCCACGGTAAAGTAGATCATCTCCTTTAGCCCTCTCTAAATAAGGTGACATCGAACGCATTGGCGTCTGTTCGTAAGGAGCATGTGGAGTATCAAACCATAAATTCAAGAAGAATGGCTCCTTCTTTTTGGCACAAGTTTCAATAAAATCTAATGCCTCATTGGTTTTTACATCGGTCCAATGCCCTTCCACCGGTTTTATTATCTTGTCGTCTCTAACAAGATGTTTTACCCCGTCCTTATAAAGACGTTTTTCTAACATGGCAGGGCGACGGTAAAGAGGATCTTCTAGCATGGTTAGATAGTGATCAAATCCATGTTCAATAGGGCCTGGCATACTATGTTTTCTATCCAAAACATGCTTCTCATTTAATCCTCCCAGATGCCATTTTCCAACATGCTTAGATATATATCCCGCTTTGAACAGCATCTTTGGAATGGTAGGCACTCCGCGTTGTAGGAACATCTCTTGATCGTTAAAATGATGTGTCACACTGAAGCGCAAAGGAGCACGTCCTGTCATCACACTAACCCTTGTTGGGGTACATACAGCAGATCCGGCATAGAACTGATCAAATTTCAATCCCTCCTTTGCCATTCGATCAATTCTTGGGGTCGCAATTCTTGTGTTCCCATAGCAACTTAAATCACCATACCCCAAATCATCTGCCAATAGAATTATAATATTCGGCTTCTCCCTTGTTGAAGCTGCTTCGGAGCCCACTGCTAACATAGCCAATGTTAGTAATATTTTTTCCACTTTCAAGATATTTACTTTTTAAGTTCAACAATCAAACACTGTAATTTCTATCAAATCATTCTTATAAATTGTGTGAGGACAAGTTCTGTATCATCATTACGTTCTCTGTGTTGTGCGTTTTTTTATCTCCTATGATATACATAACCGACACTTTACAGATTCATCCTGAATTCGATCATCATAATGAGATACCAATCTTAACTCGTGAATCCATGTGGTCATTCTTATAAGACATTGTTGTGGTAGATACCCATGTTTATTTTCAGGGACAAGAACCGCTTTTAATCTATAGCATAGAATCCCTAAATCTGTCATTCTCCAGAGGTATTTCCACTCTTTTTCATACTCATAAATTGTCATCTACAGGGGGTATTTCGATCACACAACTCATATAACAAATTAAATTTCAGAGCTTACACCATCAAAATCGATTCAATCACTCTTGAGAACAATGGAAAAGTTAACAGTATGAAAGGAAAATAAGTAGTTCTGTCAGCGGCAGCTCGTTTTCTATAGCAGCATTCCCTAATTCTTAGATATTACTCCGATCTTTATTAATCGACATGATCATATAATGTTTAATCTTTCATAATACCAAAATACTCACTTCCTAGAGTTCTGTAGTCACTATTGAAGAGAGGAAGGAGTAGATTGAAGCCTCTCTGTATATAATTTATTACATAATAAGGCATGGAAAGAGTAGTGTCACAGAGGTTAATCATAGGATTCGGGAATGTAATAGTTAAGGATTACGATATTCTGTAGGCGTTTGATTATAGAGTTTTCGAAATCCACTCCGAAAACTTTTCATGTCTGTATATCCAACCATCTCCGCAACCTCTGTGACACTAATATCACTCTCTTTTAACAGCTGAGCCGCTCGTTGGAAACGAATATATCGGATCAGTTCTACTGGGGTTTTTTGTGTTATTTTCTTGATCTTACGATATAAAGTAGAAGGGCTCATCGCCATCTCCTTTCCCATGGTATCGATATCAAGATCTGAATTGGTAATATTGGATTCTATTAATTGGGTCAAAGTAGTAATGAACTTCTCCTGATCAGAAGTTATTTCAATATTTGTCGGTTCCAATTTGACCTTCTTGGTAAATTTATTAGATAGCGTTGCTCTTAAAACAAGCAGTACTTTTACCTTTTCTAAAAGTAGTTCTGGGACGAAAGGTTTGGTAAGATATGCATCTGCACCTTTTTGGGTCCCAAACAATTCATCCTGAACAGTTCCTCTGGCAGTCAATAAAATCACGGGGATATGTGCCGTATCATGATTTGATTTCACCTTCTGGCAGAGCTCATACCCATCCATCATTGGCATCATCACATCTGAGATGATGATGTCGGGATGGTAATCTATAATTAATTTATAGCCCAAATGCCCATTGGAGACTTCAATAACTTCATATCGTTCTGACAATAAATCGACAAGATAACTCCTAACTTCCTCATTATCTTCGAGGACTAGCACTTTGGCTCCTTTGGTCCCGGTATTAACCGAACGTCTTTTGATATCGATTGTATCTAGTTGCTCTTTAAAATATTGACTTTTTTCTTGTTGCACGATACGTATTTGATCTTCTTCAAGATGTTGTTTTCCTTTGGGCAGTACAATCGTAAAAGTGGTGATTTTATGAACAATACTTTCCACCTCTATGTATCCTTTGTGTAGTTCCACATAACTTTTCACTAGAGACAAACCGATGCCAGAGCTATTACATGGATGATCGCTACCCGCCTGATAGAAGCGCTTAAATAGATTGGATATATCTTTTGGATTTATGCCCTTCCCATTATTAGAAATTTCAATCTTAAACTGATTAAGCTCCGATTGCATTACGACGGTAACTTCTCCATTGGCTCCTGAATATATTAATGCATTTGACAGAAGATTGTAGATAATTGTGGTCAGCTTATCAACATCGGCAAAACAATTCCAATCACCTCCCTTGATTATAACATTAAGCTCAACCCCCTCTCTGACAGCCAAATCACGAAAACTGAATATCTGCTGTTCTAAAAACTCTTTCAAATTGACCTCTTCAGCCTCTAGTCTCAGTTTCCCTACCTCTTGTCTTCTAAAATCTAATAGCTGGTTAGTCAGCCGGTATAAACGCTTTGCATTTTGATATATCAGCTGATGTTTCCATTGCATTTGATCCGAAGAAAGACTACGTCCTTCTTTGCTGTTTAACTCCTGTATAGGGCCATATATCATGGTCAAAGGCGTTCGTAATTCATGAGATATATTTGTGAAAAATCGTAATTTATAATCATTTAATTCAGTCTCTTTTTCTCGCTTAACTCTCTCTAAGTTGGCTTTATTTTTTAAGCGCTCCTGCTTAATATGTACACGTAAAAGAAGATATAGAATCCATAGGATTAGTAATATATAGCCTACTACTGCCATCCAACTACGCCAAGGAGCAGGAAGAATTCGGATTCTAAGTTGATAAGTCTTATCACTCCAATGACCATTACTATTAGTTCCTTTAATTTTAAAATTGTAGATTTTAGGATCAAGATTATTAAATGTCACATAATGACGATCTCCCAAATATATCCAATCGTTATTCGCTCCTTCCAACTTATATGCATAAAGATTTCGTTTGGACGCCCTATAATCCAAAGAAGAGAACTCAAAAGAGAACTCAGAATTATTATGGTCTAACTCTATACATGACTGTTCGTTGATGTTTGATGTCAATACACCATTATCAGTCACAAGAACAGGCTTATTAAAGATCGAGAAGTTGGTTATCGCTAAATTAGGATTGTTAAGATTCGCTTGAATAGAGTCGGGGTTAAAATATGTAAGCCCATTAAATCCACCAAAATAGATCTCATTGTTGTTGTAGAACACAGAAGACTCAAAGAAATTAGTGCCACTAATTCCATCTTGAACACTATAATTGAGAATCTCTTCACTGATCTTATTAAAAGAGGAAATTCCCAACTTTGTAGTAAACCATAGATTGCCGTTGTGATCACCTACAATAGAACTAACATAATCGTTCAATAGACCATTGGTTGTAGTATAACCTTCAGATATATAAAGATTATCTGCCGTTGAAGTTAGTTTATTTAGCCCCCACGGTGTGCCAAACCATAAAATATTTTGATCGTCACAATACAAACAGAGAATAATATCACAAAGACGTTGAGATGAATTGTTTATAAGAGTTCGCATATCAATAAACGAGTTCTTTTTCTCATTATAAAGAAACAAGCCTTTGTAGGTAGCGACAAAAATCTGCCCCTCATGGTTCTTTACAATAGAAGTTATTCTTTCATCTTTTAAGTCACCTTCCAATTGGCCTTCACGAAAATGAGTTTTTAAATGATAGCCATCAGCATCTTTCTCATAAACATATAATCCTTGCTGTTGTGTGCCGATCCAAATTTGGTTCCCATGTTCAAATATCGTTTGTACTTTTCTAATTATATTGAAGACCTTGGTGCCAAAATAAGCTTCTGGAGTCACCAAACACCATTTATCAGGTTGATGCTCTTGAAGAATATAAATGTTTATACCTGTACTTACCCAAATGATTTGATTCTGATCTTGGTAGACATACAAAAAATCTATCTCTTCAGAGCTTTTGAGGTATCCTCCATCAAGGAAAGGGATGCGTTTCAAAGTACGGTTTCTTAAGCAATAGAAACCACTATTCTTTGTTGCAATCCAGAAGCTACCCCTTTGATCTTCGATAAGTGAAGACACTTGCAGGTGAATATTCTTATCTTCTTGAAGGTCCTTTAATTCGTAAAAACATTTCTGTAAAGAAAGATGAACTACTCCCATACCTTCTGTTCCGAGCCAAATATCTCCCACATCGTCTTTGTAGATATCAAGAATAATGTTTGCTGTGGCCAATACATCGTTGTTAATCCAAATATCAAGATTAAATTGTTTGATACTACCGGTGTTTTCATCATATTGATATAACCCTTTACCCATGGTTCCAATCCAAATGGTAGGACCATCTTTGATAATCGAGTATCCAGTGATTTTGTTCTTATCGGCATCGAATAGGTCGATGACTTGAAAACTATTGTCCGCGCAACTATATTTTATGAGAGACATCTTCCAGCCCACCATCCAAAGACAGTCTTCGTGCTTGTCATAGTAAAAATCAGTAATCTCATGATGTCCATCAAACAGTTCTTGAGAAACAACTGTCTTGCCCTTCTTTTTATATTTAAGGCCATGCGAAGTACCAAACCACATGGTTTCGTCAGGAGTTTGTGTCATACAATGAACACATGAACCTTGAAAAATATTCTCCGCCTGGTCGTTATTTGATGGGATGAAATAAACGCCATTTCGCCATGTCCCAAACCAAAGGTTATGGTTGCTATCTTCCAACAACGACGTTACTCGTTTAGCTTCAACAGGGGCTATCAGAAAGTTATTAATAAACTTATCTTTAGATGTTTCATAATAGTTGAAACCTCCAGATTTTGTACCAATTAAGAGGTTACCTTTGTGATCCACCCCCAAACTCTCAATAGATGGATTTGAAATACCATTGGTGCGATTAAGTGGTGCGTTAAAGTGTTTAAATCCAACTCCATTATATTGATCTAAACCACCACGGGTACCAAACCACATAAAACCATATTGATCTTTTGTAATGGAGGTAACTTCATTGTGAGATAAACCATCTTTGACCTCGATGTAGCGCACATGATATTCTTGTCCAAGCAGTGAGTATGTGGTGCATCGAAGAGATACAATAAGGAATAATAGGAGTTGTCGCATTATTGGTTGTTGTGGGTAATTACAGTCCCAAATTTACTAATTTATCCCTTTATTAAGCCCCTACTATACATAGTATTTTAGTCTCTTTGCCTGATCTAAGACATAGTTTTGAGTTTTTGTAGGGCTTGACTATTTAAATGAGAAAGAAGGTTTCCACCTCCTTTCTCATTTAAATAGTCAAGCCAACATCTATCGAAGAGATAAAAATTGATTTACATTTTTATAAACTTCTTATATACAAAATTGCCATTTTTCTCTATTCTCAAGATATATATTCCATTGTCGAGTGAACCAATATTTATCGTCTCTTTATTTCCATTCATTTTCTTAACTAACACTTTTTTCCCTTGCAAAGAGAAAACAGATAACATAACTCCTTTTTCTGTTATCTCCACATTAATTATCTCTGAAGATGGGTTAGGATAGATCTTCACTGTTTCGTCGTCAAAGCGAACCTCTTTCGTTACACTTTTCAACTTGATCGGTTCTCCAATTGTCTCAACACCTGCAGTAAAGCTCCATGTATCCCCTTTTACAATCTTTCCATTTACAATAGCATCCACTCTCCAATAATAGGTTTTTCCCTTCTCTAATTTACCAGGATGACACATATTGTTTTTAAAACGACCTTTGGAGACCAATCCTTCTTTTGATTCTCCAAAATAGACTTCACTTGCAGTAGATTTATATGCTTTAAGCCACATAAGGTCTACTCGTTCATAATGAGTTTCTCCATTGTTCATTGGTATTGGACGTGAAGAGATTGCTAATTGTCGACCAGGAATCCAATAGTTGTCATCTCCAAGCTCATAGGCTCCTATGTCAGGTGCCTCTCCTCTATATCTATCTGTTATACCCTCAATAACAGTTCCTGCATCTACAAGCCCTGAATTAGGTCGAGGACGGTAATCTCGATTTTCCCAGTCATAAAATAGGAGTTTGAATTTCTCTTTTTCTCCTTTTGATTCCCAATTGGTTAGGTGTGTTCCGGAAGGTTTGACATAGCGAGGAAAGACCCTCGAAACATAGGTTGCAGTAGCATTATTGGCACTTACCGAATTATGATGAATACCACTTTTCTTAGGATCATTGGAAGTATCTGAAAATACAATATTTGTTTCGGCAATATTGTTATATACATAACGCTCATCCCCCTTAATCATGAAAGTTAATGATTGGTGTGGTTTAACCGTCACATTATTTCGTAGTACTCCCGTACGCATTCCACTCTTAGGAAGTTCGCCTCTTGGTCCATCACTAAATCGAGCAGAAGTTTTTTCATTATCTGAAAACCAATTATGGGTAAAAAGCATCTCTTTTGCTCCACCTCCAAACTCTGACGTAGACCCATCTCTTTGTAGATGACACATATCAGAGAAGTCGTTCAGTTCCATGATGGAGTGTCCATCAAAACCAATACCTCTAGCCGATCCTGTGGTTCTTACGGTATTTCTTCTGAAAATACAGTTGGGACTTCTTCTGAAGACCACTGTTCCACCTCCCATTGGCTGATGGGCTACGGTATAATCGATATTCGTAAATTCACAATTTTCAACCACAGTATTGTTACTCCCCAATACTCTTATTCCCAACCCATCGGTATTTCTTAAAACACAGTTAATCACTTTGTTATTTGGTGAATTTTTTATTTCACAACCAAGCGTTAGATTATGATTTCCTAAGGATCTTTTGTTGTATACGGGGTAATCAAAGATACAATCCTCAATTGTTATCTTTCCACCCTTCGATATCATAAAATTACGAGCAAAGAAATTCAATCCTTGAATCTTAATATTAGAACTACGATCGAGGCTTATTCCACAACTCTCAGTCTTTGCCCTTACATTCTTTGGCACTCCACCTCCGGGCGCCCAAAGGTATAGATACTTATCCTGTGGATCGAAATACCACTCTGTTTCATTATCTAAAAGGTTCAACTTTCCTTCTAAAAAATACCGATGCATTACGGGTAGATATCTAGTAAACTTAGGGCTAAACTCAAAAGTTTCTTGACCAGCTTTATGTGCAACAACCATACGTGCACAAGAAACAAACTTACCGGTATTCATTACGGCCATTGCTCCTGTGACATCTAACCCAGTGGCAGCCAAATCATGTCCATCCCCTGGATCATCACACTCCACCGTATTACTTGATCTAGACTCTCGTCCTTCGGACCAAGTCGACTGATCCCATCCTTGTCCTTTGTCGAAACGAGCATTAGGCCATCTTGCAGCCATCATCCATACCCTATTTACAAATACTTGAGTTATTTCTGCATTAATTTGGGTTCTATAAATCTCCCCTTTATACTGCTCCCAACCTGTTGATCCTAGATCCTCCACAGATAACGAACCATCTATTATCACGTTGTCATCTCCATAATTTTTTATAACGATGGGTGCCTCTTCTTTGGCATTACGCTTAGATAAACGAATCCTCTCATTATATACCCCCTCTCTAATAAATAATGTGTCACCAGATCGTAATTCTTTGGTTGCACGAGCAATCGTTTCAAAAGGCTCATTGATACTCCCTGAATTATTATCATCTCCTGTTTTTGCAACATACCTTAATGTTTGAGCTTGACAAATAACAGAATAAAAACACGCTACTAGAATAGCGATAAGATACTTAGTCATATTAATTGTATTATGATTTTATTATCATGCAATATAACATAAATATTTTAACACCTGTTCTATATTAACCACAACAGAGCGCATATATAATAAAATCGACACATTAAATGATAAACATAGATTGATATATAAGGTATATTATAAATATACAATCAAAATGGACAGCTCATATTGAGGTTAAACAAAGCTCCACACAGAGGAACTAATGCAATACAATTCTTTACATTAACAAATATCCTGATGAGCACAAACTTCCCATACAACACCCTTACCTTTAATACTTTAAACTCAAAAACAAATTACATTTAAAGAGGCCTGATATATCATACAAAATACTCCATCAACAGTGAACTATGAGCTAAATAGACAATAAAAAGCGAACCACAGTTGTTACAACACGGATGCATCGTAAAGAAACCAAGAGTTAATAACACACCAAAACAAGCTTACTTGCGGGGAGCATATTTAGGTGCCAAACAATCTGGATGGGCAACATTTGATCGGACATGAAATTAAGCTCCTTATCTTTACATTATGAGAAAGCCAACAAGAAAGCGTTACGACTAAGAATTTTAAATTATGTTACTAAGGGATGATCGCCCAAGAACTGTTGCTTTAAAAGAGGATACGATTCGTATACGTAAAATATAGACTGAATCAAAGGCTCGCGATGGTAGTCACAAAATTGCGGCAGAATTAAAAGCCCGAGGTGTCGTTACCTCTAGAAATAGAGTAGCGCAAATAATGCAGTAGGAGTCTATCAAAAGCATTGTAGATAAGAAATATAGTCCAAACGACAGGTTCAAATCATTCCAATTCGATATCCAAGAATCATTTGAATAGAGCTTTTAATCCAATTACTCCATTGGAGGTTTGGGTTTCCGATATTACCTATATACCAACTGGTCAAGGATGGCTTTATTTGACTACTGTTATTGATCTTTTTGATCGTA
>JAONJW010000091.1 GCA_028377305.1 Prolixibacteraceae bacterium
TTTGCTTTCTTTTAGGAACTTAAGAAAAGGCTCATTCTTAATAGATAAGATTTAGAATTAAAGTGTACAGAAGGTGCAAAACATATAGTCTCACCTTTCTCGTCAATAAATTCACCTTCTTTCTTAGAAAACACCAACTTCATGTTTTCATAGATATGTTTTGATGGTTTAAGAAAGTTAATAGTATCTTCTTTAGACTTATCAAATTCGTCTTCACATAAAAAGTCATTCGTAGTTAAAATAGCATCACCAATATATTCACCAGTTATATCGTGAATTCAAGTGACAAATGCAACTTTAAAGTTAGGTTTCTAGAATCTATCTAGATTAGCGCCCATAGTATACAACATCAAACTCTTTTCCGACCAACTCTTCAAAACACTAGTAACAAAAACAACTGCTTCCGCTGGCTTTCTCGGAACAATATCCTTAAATCGTCATATGTTTTCTCTTGTGTTACAACCTTAAATGACAAAAAAACAACAAAAAACATAATTTAACATTTATCCATACCATCCCTTTTTAATTGCATGGACTCCAATAGTTAACACTGTCTGACTTTCAACATTACTCCTACGTCATAGACTAGTATTATGTTTCAAATTGAAAGACAAAGGCGGAAACAGGTTGCATATTAACAAAATGTAATTTACATTTGCATTAACATTATGTCACACTATTTGATTAAATATCTATAATATTATTTTGTGATATGAATTTCAAATTGATAATCAAGTAGAGATATTGCCCACATGATAAGATTTATTGCATGTTTTATACTTTTATTTACCCTTTTTCTTGATGGGATTTGTCAGAACTCTAAATATCTTGTTTGTAACAAAACAAATGAACCGATTGAATTCGCTAGTGTGGCATTGATGTCTCCAAAGGATTCTTTGATTGTTAAAACAACAACGACAAATCAGAAAGGGGAGTTTGTTTTCGAGGATAAATATCTTTCAAACAACTATTTTCTAAAGATTTACCATCTGTCCTACCTGCCGATGCAGATGAGGTATGACAGTCACCTAGCACACAAAATTGTTCTAGAGGAAAGAATTCAGTCTACAGATGAGATAAAAATAACGGCACAAAGAAAGCCCATTGAATATAAGGATGGTAAAATCGTTGCAAATATCTCATCCATCCCCAACTATGAAAGTGCTAGTGTCTCGAAGCTATTAAAGCAGTTGCCTGGCATAACCATCAATAGCAATGGGATATCTTTAAACGGATCGGTTGCTTATATTTATATAGATGGAAGAAAGCAGCTTCTTCAAGGTCGTGATGCGATAAAGCTTTTAGAGTCCATGCCCTCTATCTCGATGGATCAAATCGAATTAAAATCATTGAGTGATGGAACCAATGATGCATCGGATGGTGCCATTATCAATTTGGTCTCAAAAAAACAGAAAGTAGATGGCTATTTTGGTAGTATTGGTCTAGATGCTCTTCGTTATGATGAGAATAATCTAGCAGGTGGAGGGAATATTTTTTATATGTTTAAGAAAAACAATATCATATTTAACACCTCTCTCTCCTTTGCCAACGATTTGAACTGGAGCAACAAACAGGATAGCACGATATACTCTAATGGTCTAAAAGTAAACAACGATAAAGAACGACAATACGACTTAAATAAGTTTATTGGTAGTGCTAACTTAGCATGGAATAGCAAGCGTGGGCACACTGTAAATTTAAACCTATTTGGATATACTGACTACAGTAAAGGAAACACCATACAAGACATAAATAATTGGAACACCCTTCATCACCAATCCTATACACAAACCATTAAAAGCAAAGGGAATGATGACTTATGGTCGGCGAATGTAGGGTATTCTACACCGGATTCTCTTAGCTACAAAATGCGCCTTTCCTACGGTATGGATATTGGTGGAATAAGAAATGATCAAGACTATTACAACAATTTGAATGACAAAGATGCTGGATTCTATCTAAATTCAGAGTCCAATATGACCGGAAAACGTCACACGTTCAAATTGGACTTTGACAAACAGTTTAAGAATATAGGATTAAAGGTCTATTTTGGTAGCAAAGCAGTATTAGGGCACTTGGTAGAAAATGTCTATAACACAAAACCGTCCTTCGAAAAAACGGAATATCCCGACAGTGAATTTAGCGGCGATGAGAACATCTACTCAAGTTATCTGAAACTTTCAAAAACAATCACACATAACCTGACTTTTGTGGCTTCTGCAAGAGTGGAGCATATTATTTAAATGAAAATAATGAGGTTGAAGGAAATATCAATACGAAAATCACCTAGCACTAAATGATTTGACACTATAAGAGCCAACCCAATATTTACAAATAGTTTTCTATCGCATTAAATTTTAGGTTTTCTTCTATTTCTGATATGAGAGGAAAATCACTTATTATTAAAAGTTTTGTTCAAGAATTAGAATCCAGAAAACTTGACGCACTTAAAGAGGAAGAAATGTAATCATGGTTCATTACTCAATTTTTCGGAGACGTATTAGGATTTAATTATGGCAATTCGAATGAATGGCTATTGCGAGAATAAAAGAAATCACGTAAAATATATGAAGCTGGTGGAGTAGAGAAGTTTTTAACGAAACAATCAGAACTTACTAAATTACAAGAAGAGGTTACCAGATTAACACAAGAGAATCTTAGATTAAATAATCTCAAACTAAGATATTGGTGGCTTTACATGATTGGTGGTGCTACCATAGCGGCAGGAATCACATTTTTAATTCCAAAGATCTATGCCTTAATCTAAATAAAAACAAGCACTTTTTTATTTAGGTCATACCTTGGTTACACTATTGTTACACAATATCATAAAACATTAATTAACAATACTATAAATAATCCCCTTGCGGTCACCCAGCAGTAAGACGAGGCCTATCAAATGGGTCTCACTTATTTTACTATCAACCACTTACACGTTTCTTCAAAGTTTTTCGTATCTTTAATAATAGGACCCCAATAGGGTATTTGTGATGCTCGCTTGTTACACTTTTTTTAAATATGCATGAAAGCAAAATACAGTTATATTTAGAATAGAAGGAACAAATTGAATAAGCAGGGCACAGCCCTTGTTCAAATTTGTTCCTACTATTTTAAGGACCGCAAAAGGGTCTACATCTCCACAGATATATTCACCCGTCCAGAATAGTGGAATGACAAAGATAAATACATTTATAAGATCCAAATGCCATAAAACGGAATCATCAAATACGATCTTTGAGGAATAGAATCGAGAACAAAGAGATGGAACTTTTGGATAGAATAGTTGTATTTGTCGCTTGAATCCACGAAAAAACTATGTTACTTTTAGATATAAGAAATCGCGCATAAAATGGTTATACGAAATCATATGCGTATATCAATATATTAGCAATAATTTGGGAATGACATGATTTAAAATAACAGATTTGAATAGCATAATATAGTAATAACCAATAATCGAAAAGGTATAACTTTATGACTAGAAAAGGCTTTTTAAGAATCTCAATATTCTACTTGATAGGGATAACACTTTCAAATGTATTTAGATTTGATCTATTTAATATAAATGAATCAGGAGAAAAACTATCTGCAATTGAATTACTATTAACATCACCTTTAGGAGCAATTGGATTGCTAATTGGATCCTTAATTTCGATGCATTTATTGAGAAAAGAGAGAAAATTAAAGTATAGTTTATTTGGGACATCCTGGAAATGGAGTTTAATAATGCTAGTTATTCCTATCATCCTTCTTGTCATATTTGGAGTGCAAAACGAGAATGGGATAAATGTACATTATTACGGTTTGATCGGAGGAATTGGAACTCTGATTTATTGCTTTTGTGAAGAAATAGGTTGGCGAGGATATTTGCAGGACGAATTGCAGTCTGTAAAAGAATGGAAAAGAGTAATATTAATTGGACTCTTATGGTATTTATGGCATCTATCATTTATTTCAAATCAAAATTTCATTGATAATATTCAGTTTCTGGGATGGATCATTTTTGGTAGTTGGGGTCTTGGAAAAGTTATTGATTCAACAAAATCAATAATAGCATCGACCTGTTTTCATATGATTATTAATATTATGATGTTTAATGGGCAATTGACAAAAGGGATTGAAAATCCATCAAAACAATATATTCTTGGAATTTCTGTTGCTTTATGGATTGTTATAATTGTAATATGGGGAAAACAAGAAAAACCTATTGCCAACAAATTATAAATGCAATGCGGGCGAAGTGGGTAAAATGAGAGAAGGTGGAATATACAACGATAGCAGTAACTTAAAAGGGAAGTTGCGAGACTATGGGATAAAAAAGGTGACATTCCACACCGCTTTTTTCTGACGAAGTTGAAGTATCTATTCCTGTGATCATTTCTTATTATTTTCATGCGTAATCAAAAACACAGGTTAAAAGATGGTTACAAGTTAGCGGATACGAAACGTTTATCTCTTGCATCATGACACAAGCAACTGATCCTAGAGTGAAATATACTCGTTTTAAAACATCCATGATACGTTAAAAGTATCTATCTCACAGGGGTCAAACAGGTACCTGATAGGTATCAAACAGGGAGATACTTCATTGTTTGTTCGAGGATAGTTCATTATTGATTCACATTTTTCACGAAAATCTCGAACCAATAATGAACTATTCTCGAAATAAGTATGGCCTATCTCCCTGTTTGACACCTATCAGGTACCTGTCTGACCCCTATCCGGACCTAAGAGAAGATTAGCAAGTATAATTGCTTCAGAATCTAGGCGGATAGTCAGTCATTGGATATGAAGAAGCGATGATTTCTAAAGAGTAGCGCCCTTATGTCTGCAATCCACTGTAGCATATTCATCTACTTTGTATTGTCAGACTTTCAGCCTACATTTGATTTTTCATCTATACCCAGCGCTTCGCACTGGGCTACTAAACTGTAGCACTTTCAGTGCAAGTTGCCACAAAAAAAGGTCCGTGGTGATGTACGAGATGAGAGCAAGACATCTGCACCAAGTATGGGATATCTAAGATGATCTGTGAGAATCTGTCTAATCTGTTAAATCCGTGGCTAAATATTCTTGCTTATTCAACCTACGGTTTTGAAAATATGACATAGTAGACTTCTATTCATTTTATGAACAGGCGCTACCTTTTCATATTAATGCTATACAAGAGGTCTATTTCTTCACTACTTTGCCTTTGTAGCTTTCTGTTTTTGTTGTAATATGATAGAAATACAGTCCGCTCTTTAATGAAGATAGATCATACTCCATAGCGTGGATGTTATCTGAAATAACTTTCTTACCATTCACATCATATATTTCTATGCGACCTGATTTTATGACTGCAATTTATGATCCATATTTCCTGATTTACATATATTTGTATATATTTATACGCTTTACTTCAGCTATATGCTGAATATAAATGATCCCTTTTTATTCTATGATTCCACCTGACATCTACAAATAATTAATATAACTCTTATGACTAGAAAGATCATCTTCATCCTTACATGCTTTTCGTTTCTAACAAGTTGCAAAGAGAAGCAAATTCAAGATTATGAAAAACAATCTAAAGAATATAAACATAAAATCGAAAAGCTGAAAGATGAGATAGTAGAGATCGAGAAAAACAACAAAACGCAAAAAGAAGAAACAAAGCTGTACAACCTTGAAATTAGTGAAAGAATAGAGCTACAGATTGAGAAGATTGAAAAGCTCATAGCGGATGGTTCTGTTGATCCTACAACCTTACAGAAACTTATTTTTAAATTAAAGGCATATGAAAAGTTGCGGTTTAATCCAGAACTTAAATATAATCCTATATTAGGATGTGACCAATTTGATTATGACGAATCCAAATTAGAAAATAAATTAAGACACATTGATGTTTTCTCTCCCAATGATTTTAACATTGAACTATTCAACTCAATATTCATTGAATTCGAAATGTATGCTAGAACGTTTGAAATATCCCTTGCAGAAACTTGGTTGTTTTCATTTGATTCATCAGATGTTAAAGACTCAGAAATTGCTTCTTTGGATTATTTTGACCTATTGGGATATCACTATTCTAGATCAAAAAGAACACCTGAGAATATTCAAAAAGTTTTTAATGAAGAGTTATTAAATCATATTGCCTCAATTTTCAAACTAGATTTTGTAGCAAAAGACTATTCATTATATGGGGTCCTAGAAGCACTTCTGATGACCTATGAAGAGATGAATGATCAGAAATGTGATGAGTTATATAGACTTCTTGATCAAGAAACTATTTGTTTTAATCGAAGTGGACTAGAGGGGCTAGAACCTTATATTAGCGACAAGGTGAGCCATCATATTAAAGAAGAGGCGAAGAACTGCAAACGTCTAAATATAGACATACAACAATCATGTGGTTTTGCACAAAAAAAGATCGTTATCGACCGTCGTATATTTTATGCCTACTCATTTTGGGCAAGAAGATATCATGAAGGCAATAAAGAGACGGTCTATGAGATTCTAAAAAAACTAAACCATAAAATCATAACTGATTCGACCACAATAACAACTAAAAACAATCATATTGAAAGCAAGACAAGGCTTGTCGAAATACAATAAATACCAACAAATAACAATACAAATGATGCTCCTTGCGGGCACCTAACAATTAAGGCAGTCTAATAAGACCGCCTTAATTATTTCAACAGAGGGAAAAGCATGAAACTAAAGATCAAACTCTGTACTGAAATGTTTGAGTTTCCATGTTGGCATTTACAAAACGTTTATCTGTTTTGTCATGACACTCGCAACTGCCCCTAGAGTGAAATATACTCGTTTTAAGCACCCATAACAGGTTAATACCAGTATATTTCATACGGGTCAGATAGGGGTCAGATAGGTATCAAACAGGGAGATGCTTCATTGTTTGTTCGAGAATAGCTCAATATAGGTTCGAGTTTTTCTCGAAAAACTTGAACTTATAGTGACCTATTCTGGAGATATGTATCAACTATCTCCCTGTTTGATACCTATCAGGTACCTGTCTGACCCCTATGAGGTCTTTAATGATGATTCGCAAATAGTACTACTTCAGAAACTTGGCGAATGTTTTATATCAAGAAGTGATGATCCCTAAAGAGAAGCGCCATTATGCCTGCAACCCAAGGTAACAAATCCCTCTACTTTAGATTATAAGACCTTCAGCCTTTCAATTTAGTTTTATCACCTATACCCAGCGTTTCACACTGGGCTATTAACTGTAGTACTTTCAGTGTAAGTTGCTACAAAAAAAGGTCCGTGATGATATTTAAGATACGAGCAAGACATCTGCACCAAGTGTGGGTATAAGCAAATGAACTGTTACAAAAAGAGCCTGTTTGTTATGCTATGATAACAAACAAGCTCTTATATTTAATGGTTAAGTCTTTAAAAAACACTAAAACCTATCCACTTAGGATTAATGCTTTAAAGAGATTTATTTCTTCACTATTTTACCTTTATAGCTTTCTGTTTTTGTTGTAATATAATAGAAATACAGTCCACTCTTTAATGAAGATAGATCATATTCTAGAGCATTGATATTATCAGCTAGAACTTTCTTTCCATTCACATCATATATTTCAATGCGACCAGAGATTGCTTTCTTAAATCTGATTTTATCTACCACTGGATTAGGCACAAAATCTATTGCCAAAGATTTTTCAATGATACTTGTCTTTTTGTTAAAAAGAACTCCTTGTTTATCTCCAAAGACATAATCCGCCAACTCAGGATAATCAATAAATGGATTACGGTTCTTCTGCCAATCATAAACCACATTGTTTCTATGCATTTCATAATCATCAGGTCTGTCGGTCTTGTTCCATGCTAATAGATGGGTAAGGTCACCGAGTTGTCCAACTGTTGAGTTGTCGGGGTTCCCTTTTACAACATCAAGTGCATTATATCTTAAAGCCATATACATTACACTTCTTGCAACATCTCCTTTCCAACTTCCGTCATTACCTGCGGGTCCATTATACTCATCTCCAAAGTCATTGTTGCTTCGTCTTGTATTTTCACCTGAATCAGCTGGACGCAATGCGTGCGCATCTGCATGTCCATGTTCTGTATGCGTCGCATCCGTATCCATGTATACATCCTTACCATCTGCACTTCTTGACGTTCCATCTTTGAAGCCTCCTCTTGATTGTGGATATACATGTTCTCTATTCCATTTTCCTACACTAGAGCCAGAACCTTGCTGTTCCGATTTTGCACGACCTTTTTCTGAATACAATAGCCAAATCTCACTACTATTACTCGGGTTAACATCCGCCTCTTTTAAGATATCCCAAACATCTCCATACGTTTGCGCTCTAACAACACTTGCATCTGAGATAAGAGTCGTAATCGCATCTTTTAGATCCTGACCAGACAATCCATATAAGCTGCTATAATAGTCACCTGAGGCTGTAGAAACAACCTTACCATATGTAGGATTTAATGGTGTTCCATAGTCACTTACTGCAAAGTCATTATCTTTAATCGTAAGTGAGTAGAAGTTATTTGCTGCCTGATAATCTGGATCTAGCTTATCGAAAGTAACCACTAACGTCTCGTTATCTTCCTCATCCGTATCATCCGTTAAAACAACTTTAGTTGAAGCACTAGCTGTTCCATTAAGGATAGTGACAGATAGATCCGCTGTATAGTCACTTGTTGTAAATGTTTCGTTCGTTAATGTGTAATTAATAGTTAAATCCTTTTCTACATTTTTCGAACAAGTAAAAGTAACATCGAACTCCTGTCCCTCAACATAAACATCTTTTGTTGTTGAGATAGTTATGGTAGGTTTCTTAACTCCTGTACCATTGTTAAGTACTCCAGGTGTAGGATCTTTGACCTCGAAAGTGTTGTCCGCTTTACGTTGAATGGACTGAGTGTCTTTCTTTGAGTTCTCATCCTCATTATACTGAACAGTAAGGCCTAACCCATCCAATAGTCCAGAATCATCATTATCATTGGTATCGTAAACGATAGCATCAATCAAATTGGTTTGTGTAACAGGAGTCCCGAACTTGAAGTTGGAAGCATCATCTTGATAGATTGCTACGGCATCCGCACCATTCTGAATTGCATTGTTTGCTTTTTTAAAAACAAGATTTGGAGTTGGAGATACCCCGCTGGTTCCTAAAACAAATAGG
>JAONJW010000092.1 GCA_028377305.1 Prolixibacteraceae bacterium
AATGGTCGTAACTCAACAGAAGTTGGAGAAGAACATGGATTAGATAGTTCAATGATTCGTCGTTGGGTTCGACATTTTAAGAAGTATAAGGATAATAGTTTTCAGGGCAATGGTAATATTGTTGAAACCGAAGAGGAGAAGCGTATACGAATTCTAGAACAAGAGAATAAGAGACTTAAGATGGAGTGCGACATATTAAAAAAAGCAGTGGGCATATTCTCCACGACAGACAGTTAATATATGAGTTCATCGTTAGCCATTCGGTGGTATTTCCTGTTGAGATTATGTGTCGAGTGCTAAAAATTAGCAGCTCATCTTATTATGAATGGAAAAGTGGTCGTATCTCTAAGAGAAAAGAAGCCTTACAACGAGACACAGGTTTAATTCTTGAGATATATAATAAATCAAAACGACGATATGGTAGCCATAAAATCAAAGCACAATTAGGTCGAATTGGTGTGAGTACATCAAGAAATAGAGTGGCAAGAATAATGAAAAGTCAAGGGGTTAAAAGTTGTATTTGTAAATCCTATAAACCACAAACAACCACTTCCAATCATGGTAAAAGAGTTGCATTGAACCATCTCAGTAGAAAGTTTAGGACAGATGCTCCGACAAAGGCCTGGGTGTCAGATCTAACCTACATTCCCACAGACCAAGGCTGGCTTTATTTGACGACCATCATGGATTTATTTGACCACTCTATTGTTGGGTGGTCTATGTCAATGGATATGACTGCTGAAAATACAATTATGAGGGCTTGGAGTATGGCTAAGATAAATCGTCCTCCCCAAGAAGGAATGTTATTTCACTCTGATCAAGGAGTCCAATTCGTAGCAGAGGTGTTTCAAACAGATTTAAAGAAATATAAGGTAATCCAAAGCATGAGTAGAAGAGGGAACTGTTGGGATAATGCTGTGGCAGAAAACTTCTTTAAAATCATCAAATCAGAACTAATTGACCATAAGCACTATCACTCATTTTATCATGCTAAATTCGATATATTTGATTTTATCGAAGTATGGTATAATAAGAAAAGATTACACTCAGTTTTAGGTTACAGAACACCTGCTGAGTTTATGGAAGAGTATAGTAAAAATGTGGCTTAAGATTTTATCCGCTAAAAAGTTGCAAATCCATAGAGCTATATTAAAAGGGAAAGAGTACACTGTAGTGGATTGAGAAATTCGATATTTAAATGCGATCAGTGATAAGATCTTATTTTTTGTTACAATGAAGGTAACAGATATGTCTCCGCTTTTTTTGATATAGATCATTGTTATAATCGATCCTTTTGTGACTATAAGTCCACAAGATCAATATTTAATAGCGTGTTGTCATATAAGTCATTGGGAAGTATCTAAAGTTGTTGATATGGGATTTATGTTCTATTAAGCAATAAATTCTAATGGAGATGTGTCAACTTGGAATGTTGCAAGTTTAATGAAGATATGCTCAAATGGGAGGTTCAACAAAAATATTCTCTGCATGGGATATTAATGGTGATATCTTTTGGAGAGGTTTATGTCTCTTTTTGATATCTTTCAGATAGGGGAAAAGAGATAATAGAGTTGATAGGCTTAAAATTAAACTTATTCTATTGGAAAAGATAGAAGTTGAAATGTTGCTTTTGAAGTTTTTAACGATGAGACTGAAAATCAAATAAAGTCAAATATCTATAATAATTAGGGGTGTTATTGTAACGCATTAGAGGGTCTGTTTTTTTTTCATTAAATTTAGTTTGTAGAAACAATTGAATATTTAATGATGAAGAAACAGACTTTTTTATTTTTAATTGCAATGCTTATTACTACCTCATTGGTAGCCAAGAGTAAGCGCGTAATAGGGTATTATGCTGGATGGACTGGATTACCTGTGTCAGAAGTACAAGTGTCTAAATTAACACATATAAACTATGCATTTGCGAATATTGTGGATGGACAGCCTCAGTTTATGTTGAAGGAAGATCCTGCATTGATTAAAGCATTGGTCAAGAAACGTGATTTGGAAAGTCCGAGTACAAAACTGCTTTTCTCTATTGGAGGATGGGTGTGGAGTAATCACTTCTCTGATGCTGCGCTAACCAATGCATCTAGAGTGAAATTTGCCAAAGGTGCTGTTTCTGTAATTAAGGAGTATAAGTTTGATGGCATCGACTTAGATTGGGAGTATCCAGGACAGTTGGGCGAAGACAATACATATCGTGCAGAAGATAGTGCGAATTTTAATCTTCTACTGAAAACTATTAGAGAAGAGTTAGATAAGGAAGAGAAACATTACTTATTGACCATTGCTACTGGTGCGGATAAAGCATATACAGATAATACGGATCTTGGAGAAGCACAGAAATATTTGGATTTCATTAATATTATGACCTATGATATGTATGGAGGTTTCGATCATACAACAGGGCATCATGCTAACTTATTTAAAGCTGAAGTGAAAAATGGTGCCAAAGAAATTAGTGGGGCTGGAGCCATTGAACGACATCTTAAAGAAGGAGTTCCTGCGGACAAATTAGTTCTAGGTATTCCATTTTATGGTAGAAGATGGAAGAAGGTGAGCAGAGACACTCAAGATGGTCTATGGGCATCCGCCGAAGAGGTTGGTTATATTATTGCATATAAAACCATTAGGACAGAGTGTACCAAAGAAAAGGGGTATACCCAATATTGGGATAAGAAGGCAAAGGTACCATATCTGTATAATGAACAAGAAAATGTCTTTATCTCCTATGAGAATCCTAAATCGATGAGGATAAAATTGAAATATGTGAAGAAACAGAAGCTTGGTGGTGTGATGTTCTGGGAATATTCTGATGATTACAAAAACGAGCTGTTAAATACCATTTCAAAATAAGATATTATATAAATGACTTTATTCAACTATATTGTTAGTTGAATAAAGTCGATATAAAACTGACCAATTTTTCTTTTTTCTGAATACATAAAAAGAAAAGTAGTAACATCCTCCTAATTCAGAGTTTTATTTCTCCTTGTACGTCGTCAAAATAAAATAATGGGGGCAGACTTACAGCCCTTCGGTGGATGATGGTGTATTTTTCCAAGGCTCCAACCGATACACTGACCTTGCGGTCAGATGATGGTTTCCACTATTAGGCTATATTCGATTTCCCTTTCAGGGATTGTTGTAGAATACATAAAAATCCGTGTTTCTCAGTTTAACTTGTGTCATCGGTATTGCATCTCATCTGAATCCATGGCTATATTTCTCCCTGTATATCCACATAACTTCAACCAAGCCCCGAAAGGGGGTGACTGAACTTAGCCCTAGGATGAAATGTTTATGTTGCGCCGCCGCACTGCATAAACATGAGCCTTGGATACAACACATCAATAACTTCCAAAGGCTAAAAGCCTGACCCATTTTGTGTTATATCTTACCCATTTCAGATTCAATACGACATTAATTTGTACCAATTCATTGGCACAAATTACGCAACCTGATATCCTCGCCTAAATTACATGAAAGGGAGGATAAATACGTACTTCTATTATTTTTGCAAATAATGATACATAGGTCCATTTTTAGAGTGGATCTTTACTTCTTTGGATTTATCAAGCAATTTATGTACATAGTTTATTCCATTTATTACGGCATTTTTTAATGTATATCCTTTGGCTAAATAAGTTGCAATCGCAGAGGAAAGGGTACAACCCGTACCATGTGTATTGGCTGTATCTATTCGAGGGTTTTTAATGCAGAATATTTCCTCTTCCTTGGGGTCATATAGAATATCAGTCAATATGCTGGAGGTTGTGTGTCCTCCTTTTAATAATACAGCACATCCATATTTCTTCCCGATATCGACTGCTACTTCTTGCCAATCTTGGTCATCATTATGTTTATGCCCCATCTCTTTTGCTTCTGGAATATTGGGGGTCAATAACGTTGCTATAGGAAAAAGAAGTTCTTCCATGGCGTGAAAAGCATTTTTAGCAATCAAACTGTCGGAAGAAGAGGCTACCATTACAGGGTCTATAACGATAGGACAATCGATTTGTTCCAAGGCTTTTGCGACGACTTCAATGATCTCCAAGTCATATAACATACCTAACTTTACGGCATGGATTGGTAGATCATTAATTATGTGATCTATTTGAGACCTTACGGTTGAAGGAGGTACAGGGTGTATGTCAAAAACACCATGACTGCTTTGAGCAGTAACACAGGTAATGGCAGTCGCAGCATAAGCGCCACATGTGGTGATGGTTTTGATGTCGGCTTGTATCCCTGCTCCTCCAAAAGCATCGCTACCTGCAATAGAGAGAACGACTGGAGTGGTTGGTTGTTTTTCTATCATGATATCTCTATTTTTTCTTGTCGATATGTTCTGGTGTCTATGGTACACATATATGCCTTTGATACACTTTTATTTCGAAGATATTGAATGGCTTCCATAGCCATTGAAGAGCCAACGATTCCTGCTACAGGTCCTAGTATCCCTTTACTTTTTTCCGAAGTTTTGATCTGTTCTGGAAAAATATCTTTATATCGTAAACGACTATCTGAATCTAAGCGTAACCAATATCCACTATACTCTTGTACTGCTCCATGAATAATGGGGATATTATTTCTTTCTGCAAAAAGATCGGCATCTAATCGGCAGGTATAATTATCGGGAGAGGCAATGATAAGATCTATATCTTGATCGATGATGGTGTTGGAATCAAAGGTTTCAGCTCTAGCTACCACATCAATTTCTGCGTTCATCAATATTGCTTTCTCAAGCACCTTATCTACCTTCAACTGTCCAATATCTGCCTCATGATAGAGTATTTGTCTTGGAAGATTACTCTTTGTGATAATATCAGCATCAAAAATTGTTATTTGACCTATGCCTGCACCAAATAAGTACTGTAAGATAGGGCTTCCTAGACCTCCTGCACCAATAACAAGTACAGATGCTTTGACTAGTGCATCTTGATCTTTCTGTTTAAAATCACTTATTTGAAAGTGTCTATCGTAACGTTCCATAAATTATGAAGTTATACCAACTAAATCGTGAAATAACCTTATGAGATTATGCTAAAATAGTATCCCAATCTTTCCAAACTACCTCATATCCTCTCTCATTGATTGCAGACACGACCTCTTCTACTGATCTAGCATCTTCTATTTCAAACTGTTTCAGCTCTTTATTCTCTTTGACATATCCACCAGGTTCCGTTTTTGATCCTGCACTCATTGAGGTAACCCCAAGAGAGAGTAGGTTGTCACGATAAAATGCAGATTCTCTGGTCGAAAGGGTTAGCTCGACATAAGGATTGAAGATTCTAAAAGCACAGATTAGTTTCAATAATTCTGTGTCATTGATAGGGAATTGAGGAGGGAAATTACCTGCATGGGGTCGGAGTCTCGGAAATGAGATGCTATATTGTGTTTGCCAATGTTTTTTTTCCATATAGGACAAGTGGAGTGCAATAAAAAAAGCTTCTGTACGCCACTCTTCCAATCCGAGTAGTGCTCCAAACCCCAGTTTGTGAACCCCTGCCTCTGCAATTCTCTCTGGTGTGGTAAGCCGATATTTAAAATCTCTTTTTCTCCCAAAGGCGTGATAGTCTGGATAGCTCTTTTGGTGATATGTCTCTTGATAGACATAGACGGCATGAAGTCCTAGTTCTTTCAGAATGGAATAATCTTCTGTATCCATGGGTTGTACTTCAATAGAGATGGTATCAAATATCGGGTTTAGAAGGGTGAAGATCTCCTTTAAATACTCTGTGTTACAGCGTCTTTGATCTTCTCCTGTTACAAGTAAAATACTTTTAAACCCCAGTTTGATAATTTGGTTTGCTTCCGCCAAGACCTCTTCTGTCGTAAGTTTTTTCCGTGGAATTTTATTTTTTGCATTAAAACCACAGTAGACACAACCATTGGAACAGTAGTTCGACAGGTAGAGTGGGACATACATACGTATCGTTTTACCAAAACGTTGTTGTGTTATCGTCTGACTTTTTTGTGCCATCTGTTCAAGGTAGGGTGTGGCAGCAGGAGAGACCAATGCCTTTAGATCTTCCAAATCAGCTCTATCTTTGCTCAGCGCTTGGATTACATCCCTCTCACCCTTGTCATAGATCTGTTGGGTCACTTGATCCCAGTCGTATGGTTCTAATAGGTCGTTGAAACTTTGATTTTTCATCTTTATTGGTTTAGAAATGAGGTTAAAGGTGATGTTGCTTTGGTTACTCCTTGAGGCTTTTGTGCTAGTCGTGCTTCCCAAGCCATTCTTCCTGATACTATGGCCCAATGGAATGCTTCTCCCATCTTTATTGGATCACTACTATTGGCTATTGCGGTATTGACAAGGCATGCATCTGCTCCTAGCTCCATTGCAAGTGCAGCATGAGAAGGGGCTCCTAAACCTGCATCGATAACTACTGGAACATTACTCTGGTCAATAATAAGTTTTATCATTTCGATGTTTGTGATCCCTTCATTACTTCCAATACATGCTCCAAGTGGCATCACGGCTTGACATCCTACATCTTCAAGGTGTTTGCATGTCAAAGGGTCGGCAATAGTGTAGGGGAGTACGACAAACCCCTTTTCTACCAACTCTTTGGCAGCCTTAATGGTTTCGATAGCATCGGGAAGAAGGTGACGTGGTTCTGGATGTACTTCCAGCTTTATCCAATTAGTACCCAACGCCTCTCTGGCCATACAAGCTGCAAAGACTGCTTCTTTTGCATTTCTTACCCCTGATGTATTTGGCAGTAGATGAAGATGGTCGTGGTTGATATGTGAAAGAAGATCATCACCAATTCCATCATTTAGATCCACTCTCCTCAAAGCCATGGTGACCATCTCTGTTTTGGAAGCGATGATGGATTTCTCCATAATGCTATTGGAGCTATACTTTCCTGTTCCGACAAAAAGACGTGATGAAAATTCGTTATCTGCTATGATTAGTTTTTCTGACATAATTTGATCTCTTTTATCCAAAGTGCTGTCTCCTTGGAGATTGTATTGTTACTCTTTTTTGTCAATCCGCTAGATGTTGCGATACCTTGGACATCTAGTTGTAATAATTCTTGAATATCACTCTTAACTATTCCCCCAATGGTGACGATAGGGATGTTACTCTCTTTCCTTGTTTTATCTACGACTCTTTTATAACCATCTATACCTAAACATGGACTTAACTTCTTTTTGGTAGATGTAAATCGGAAAGGTCCAAGACCAATATAATCCACATTTGGTCTGATTCTATCTATCGTCTCAATGTCGTTGGCTGTACCACCTATAATAAACTGGGGGCCAAGAATCTCTCTTGCTTCATTGGGTGTTATATCGTTTGTGCCAATATGTACTCCTGAAGCTTCAATCTGTTTTGCAATATTAATGTGATCATTAATGATAAAAACAGCTTTATAGGCATCTGTAAGACTCTTGATTTTTTGTGCTAGATTTAAAAAGTCAGTTTTAGAGTAGTGTTTTGCTCTTAACTGTATCCATCGGCCACCTCCTTCTAGTACTTCTTTCACTTGGTGGATAATCTCTTGATCATCTGTCCCATGTGTTATAAATTGAAGTTGGAATTCTAAATATTTAAATTTCATTCTTTGATTGATTAAGTGTGTCTAAGCGAGAATTCAGAAGATCATAATGGATATTTCCATTGTGGATTGCATCTTGCCATAGATATCCCATTATAGCTGCATGGTTGAAACCCATCCCACTTACTTGATCAAGTCGAGTAGGAGAGATGCCTCCTAACGCAATCCAGTCGGTCTCTTTTTTCTCATTTGTAAAACTTAGCATGTCTCTCTTCCACTTAGATTTATACCCCTCTTTACTAATACTATCAAAGATCGGACTAACTAAGACTTGATCGTATTCAGAGGTGTGGGGAAGCTCTTCAAGGTGATGCATTGTTGTCGACCGTATACCACACGATTCCTTAATTTCAGGATGAGTATCTGTTCTGTGTACTCCTATAGAAGGATAGCTCGAAATATCAAGTTTAGGCTGATGAACGATAACTTTCGGGTACCATGACTGTGGAATGGATTTTAAGAATGAATTCATTTCGGAAGCCGTATGGGTCGGCTTCCGAATTCGTATAAAATCTATTCCCCGATCAAGTAATATGCCATATAAAAGCAGTTCGTCTTTTATCCAATAAGGAGGTGTGATTACTGTGATTTTCATCTAGGAGATCTAATGGAGTTAAACATTTACATAGATTTCGTTTCCTTGCTCTTTAAAACGTTCTTTAAGCTCCTCCATCTCTTTGTGTTTATTCTTTAGCTCTTTACTCGCTTTCATCGAACAGAAATGCTCGCCACACATGGAGCAGAAGTGTGCCGTTTTGTGCCCTTCGTCTGGAAGACTTGCGTCGTGAAATTCCATGGCTTTTTCTGGATCAAGAGCCAAAGCGAATTGATCTTTCCATCTGAATTCAAAACGCGCGGCAGACATAGCATTATCACGTATCTGTACTCCTGGTATTCCTTTTGCTAAATCTGCAACATGTGCAGCAATCTTGTAGGTGATAACTCCCTCTTTCACATCCTCTTTGTTTGGTAATCCTAGATGCTCTTTAGGGGTGACATAACATAGCATTGCTGTACCATACCATCCGATGTTGGCTGCACCTATAGCAGAAGTAATATGATCGTATCCAGGAGAGATATCTGTTGTGATAGGGCCTAAAGTATAAAAAGGAGCTTCAAAGCAGTTGTCTAATTGCTTGTCCATATTTTCTTTGACCATATGCAATGGGACATGACCTGGTCCCTCAATGATCACTTGAAGAAAATGTTTCTCTGCTACTTTGGTTAATTTCCCGAGGGTCTCTAACTCTTTAAACTGTGCTTTGTCATTTGCATCATATATAGACCCAGGACGTAAACCATCGCCTAGTGATATTGCAACATCATATGCTGCCATTATCTCGCAGATTTCATCGAAGTGAGTGTACAAGAAACTCTCCTTGT
>JAONJW010000093.1 GCA_028377305.1 Prolixibacteraceae bacterium
AGTCACCAATGTTGAAGTAGGAGCATACGATCCTGCTTACAATCCTAAAGAGAATAGAATTGTATATGGAGACTTTACCTACAAAGGGACCAAGCTAAAACAGCTGGAAGCAAACTATATTACCAATCCTAAGGTTGCTGTAACCTCTCTTAAAGAGGTAGCACTGTTCCCTATCATTAAGGGAGACCAAGAAGAAGTTATTCTAGACAAAATCCCCAACAGAGAGTACAGTACTGAGAAGTATAAAGGAATGTTCACAGGACTAAAACTACACACCTGGGGAGGAGTAAACGTGAACAACAAAACAGGACTTGGTGTTCAAGCCAATAATATCCTTGGCGATCTCTCGATGGCTATAAACTATCAACAAAACAAAGTCACAAAAGTCGACCAATACCAAGCTAAAGTTCAATATGGAAAGTATCCGATAAAGATTGGAATCACTGCCGAAAGACAAAGCATCAACGAATCCAATAAGGTATGGGGGCCTGTATTCAAAGGGATGAAACTAGATTCACTTCTTGCACCTCGTGTCGATCGTGTTCGTCTAGAACTATCCAAGCCTTTCCAAACCAATACAACCAATTACGGGATTAGTGCAAACCTAAAACTTGGAGTAGGTAGCTTTGGATATAAAAAGGTAACTGCACCAACTCTTTTTGTGCCCTCAACAGGATACGGTTCTAAAAATAAAGAACTAAAAGAGGTCCTAGCCGAAGTGAAAGATCATGGAATAGAATATAAAGCGGACATCGACTTCAGTTTTATCCGAAGTATGGTACAAATGAATCTGCAACCCAAATTTGGAACAACCTTACATATGGGCTATACACTAGAAGCAGACAATGATCAAAAAGGTTTAAGTCTAATAGATGATGCGCAGTGGAACTTGGAAACCACACTTTACCTTCCAGGGGTTATGAACAACGACGGTTTCTATCTGAATGGATCTATAGGGAAGAATGATATGTCGAAGTTCTTTCAGGTTAAAAATTCAACATTCTATGAGGCAAGAGGTATAAGTAACATATATACCGATCAAAGGGCTTCGTTGCAAACGAACTATCAGTTCCCAATATGCTATCCTGATTTTGGAGTTGCCGGAATATTCTACATTAAAAGAGTAAAAGCAAATCTATTTTACGATATGCAGTTCACAAGAGACATTCCAAATACGAAAACTTATTCAAAATACCACTCTGGAGGGGTTGAACTAACTCTGGATACCCAATGGCTGAATAGTATACCTATTCCTGTAGGTGTAAGGTATGGTAGATTTGAATACCACAATGGAGATAAAGATTCTTTTGTTGAGTTCATCACTGCATTTAGCTTCTAACCACTGTAAATACCCATCTCAATATATTAGGAACAGATCAACGAAAAGATCTAAAAAAAGTAACCTCGCTTCAATCAAATGAAGCGAGGTGAAAATAATACGTAGAAATATATAATCAAACAATCTATTTCAGCGCTGAAGCTGAAATAGCACAACGAAATCCAATATGTGGCATACTACTATCTGGTGTCGATTTCATTCTTGCCGCCGAACGGTAACCAGAGCAGTAATTATCATTACATAAATAAGAGCCTCCTCGCTGCGACTTCTTAGGAACACCTGGTTCATTAGGATCAAACGAAACCTGCTTAGAAACCCCTTTAGGGTTATGAACAACACCTTGCGCTTTACTCTCTTTGTAATACTCATTTCCATACCAATCGTCCATCCACTCCCATACGTTTCCAGCCATATCCAATAGGCCAAACCCGTTTGCAGGGAACTGATTCACTGGAGAGGTAAAGTAGAAACCATCTTTCAGGTCATTTCGATGTGGAAAATCTCCAGTCCAAGAGTTGGTCTTTGGAACACCACTGCCCACTCGCTCTTTTCCCCATGCATAGATATAATCGTCATGACCTCCTCGTGAAGCATACTCCCATTCAGCTTCGGTCAACAGACGTTTACCAACCCACTGTGCATATGCCAATGCATCAAACCAAGATACCTGCACTACAGGGTGATTCTCTTTACCATCAATATTACTATTGGGGCCTTGAGGATGCCTCCAATCTGCTCCGCCTTTCCATGACCACCACACCGTTGCATCGTTCAACGACACAGGGTGATTGGGAGGAGTAAACACCATCGATGCTGCATAAAATAGCGAATCATCAGGCTTTGGTGTTCCTGGAGGAGCATACTGTTTCAACTCTTCCCATGAAGGAACTTTCTCCGCAGTAGTCACATAACCTGTAGCCTTCACAAACTTGGCAAACTCGGCATTGGTAACCAAATGCTTATCAATATAGTATGCATCTAATTTTACTTGATGCGTTGGATATTCATCATTACGTGCAAGATTTGCATCTCTCCCACCCATCGTAAAAGTGGACTCTGGAATATACACCATATCATGGATATCAACCTTCATTCCATCTTTTATCTCAGATGGTTTAGTACTTTCAACATCCGTAGCGTTCTTTACAGTAGCTCCGAAACGATCCGGCTTCTTTGCAGCACAGCAAGATGAAACTTGCTTTTTCTCTTTAGAGTCATTGGTGTTTGAGGATGTCTTTGTTCGACACTGGGTTAGCAAACCCATCGCTAAAAATGCACCTACAGTCAACTTTATTGTTCTATTCATTATCAGATAAAGACTTTTAAGTACTCTATTTCAAAAACACAAAGTTTATTGAAATGTTTATGTGTTAAGTTTATTTATAATTAGATTTTTGTAGAGCTACACAATATAGGAAATATAGTAATGTGGAAAAATTAAATCCTACTATTTATAAATCAGGTATACAATCCATCCATCCCCTCAACCCCAACTGCATAGGGGCTCCTACAACCAAATCCCAAGCACTACAAAAATAACCCATACAGAGTTTAATTTACTCTACCCCAGAGACTGCTTCTTACGGGATTCATCGCACTTTAACAGTAGAATAGTCCTAGGATAATCCGTCCTTAATCCGTCCTTAATCCGTCCTTAATCCGTCCTTAATCCGTCTCTAATCCGTCTCTAATCCGTCCATACACCATCCTTCTATAATGGTTACTCCATGGTTCGTCCACCGAAAATGTTAAATCGATGGAGCAACCATGGAGTAAGGGTGGAGAAACCATGGAGAAGAGACGGATTAGGGACGGATTAGGGACGGATTAAGGACGGATTAGAGACGGATTATGTTGGGGTAAAATATAAAGAAAGGACGATTGAAATACGAGAAAGGGCACGAACAAATAGAGTTATGAAGGAGTTATGTCCAATAGATAATTGTTTTGTGTGGATCAAAGGGGCGTGACATATAGCCACTAGATACAGACAAGTGGATATGTATAGGTGTTGGGAAGAGAGAGCGATGAGGCAAACAAAAAAAGGATGTAAGAGATAATCTTACATCCTTTTACAATAGGTAAAATAAGTGATTTTAAACCTACTCTTTAAATGAGATCGCATTATCTACCTTGGACTTTAAAAGTGCAATAGACAATACATCAGAAATATTACGTACATAATGGAATTTAACTCCTTGTATATACATCTCTTTGATATCTTCGATATCTTTTTTGTTATCTTCTGAAAGAATGATCTCTTTTACTCCAGAACGTTTTGCAGCTAGTATTTTCTCTTTAATCCCACCAACCGGAAGAACTTTGCCTCGCAATGTGATCTCACCAGTCATTGCAATGTTCTTCTTTATTTTTCTTTGCGTGAAACTAGATGCAAGGGCTGTAGCCATCGTAATACCAGCAGAAGGTCCATCCTTAGGAATTGCACCTTCTGGTACGTGAACATGCACGTTCCACTTCTCTAATATGGTTGGGTCAATATCAAGTTCATCTGCATGAGCTCTTAGATACTGCATGGCAATCATTGCAGACTCTTTCATCACATCACCAAGGTTTCCTGTAAGGGTTAACTTACCGTTCCCTTTATTGATGCTAGTTTCTATATACAGGATCTCTCCACCAACAGCAGTCCAAGCCAAGCCAGTTACTACTCCAGCATAGTCGTTTCCTTCATAAAGCTCTTTGGTGTAGACGGGTGTTCCTAAATACTCTTTTAGATCGTCAATACCAACCTTTTTATTGTAGTCGGTTCCGAACGCAACTTTCTTCGCAATACGACGACACAGTTTAGCCATCATTTTGTCTAATAAACGTACCCCTGACTCTCTAGTATAACGATCAATGATTGCTTCAATGGCTTTATCTTGAATTTGAACATCTTCTGTTTTCAATCCATGATTTTCGATTTGACGAGACAATAGATGGCGCTTAACAATCTCTACTTTCTCTTCTACAAGATATCCACTAACATCAATCAACTCCATACGATCACGTAGGGCAGGATGTAGTGAACTTAATGAGTTTGCAGTAGCAATAAACATCACTTTAGATAGATCGTAATCAATATCTAAATAGTTGTCATGGAAGGTCCCATTTTGCTCTGGATCTAACACTTCTAGAAGTGCCGATGCTGGGTCACCGTGGAAATCGCTAGAGATCTTGTCGATTTCATCTAAAATGAATACTGGATTGGATGTTCCTGCCTTCTTGACATTTTGGATAATACGACCAGGCATCGCTCCAATGTAGGTACGGCGGTGCCCTCTAATCTCAGACTCGTCATGAAGCCCTCCAAGACTCATTCTTACATACTCTCGACCTAATGATTTAGCGATGGATTTACCTAAGGATGTTTTACCAACACCAGGAGGGCCATATAGACATAGAATTGGTGATTTCATATCACCTTTCAATTTCAATACAGCCAAATGTTCTAGAATACGATCTTTGACTTTTTCTAACCCGTAATGGTCGGCATCTAAAACATCTTCGGCATGATCCATGTTGAAGTTGTCTTCAGAGTACTCGCCCCAAGGAAGATCAAGAAGCATTTCAACATATCCAGATTGAATAGAATACTCACCTGCTGCAGGATTCAGACGTTGTAGTTTGTCTAGCTCTTTTTGGAATAGTTCGCCTACTTCCGTCGACCACTTTTTCTCTTCAGCTCTAGCACGAAATTCCTCAATTTCTTGCTCTAGAGGGTTTCCTCCTAGTTCGTCTTGAATTGTTTTCATCTGCTGATGAAGAATATACTCTCGCTGCTGCTGGTCCATATCGGTTTTCACCTTATTTTGGATGTCTTGCTTCAGCTCAATTACTTGTACTTCTTTCACCAAGTGAGTGATCAATTTTCCTCCACGGCTACGAATGCTGTCCAACTCTAATAACTCTTGACGTTCATCGCAAGTGATGTTGGAGTTGTTACATAGAAAATTAATCAAAAAGGTGTTGTTCTCTATATTTTTCAAGGCAAATTGTGCTTCATCAGGAACATTAGATCCTCCTGCCACAATCTTACCCGCAAGTTCTTTAAGTGTACTGATTACAGCGTCAAACTCTCTTGAATGAGTGTCTGGTAGCTCCTCTTGTGAAGGGATTACCAAAGCACGAAAATATGGATCCTCTTGGAACATATCCAGCACTTTGAATCGTCTCTTACCTTGTATCACAATAGAAGTAGATCCATCAGGCATCTCTAAGATCTTAAGAATCTCTGCCATGGTCCCAATTTGGAACATATCGTCTTTGGTTGGATTCTCAATCTTCCCTTCTTTTTGAGCGATAGTACCAATCAATCTATTATCAGCATATGCCTCACGTATTAACTCTAGAGATTTTTCACGTCCTACAGTAATAGGCATCACAACTCCAGGAAACAGAACCGTGTTGCGTAAAGGCAATATAGGCAATGCATCAGGCATTGGAACAGCAGCCAAATCGGCTTCGTTTCCATCTGCGATGATAGGTATATAATCTTCTCCCATCTTAGGTATATATTATTTTTGTTATTATTCAGATTAATATATGACAAGTTGTCCCGCGAAAATATGCTATTATGACAAAAATGCCAATATGTCTTTAAAAACCCCCGACATATATAGGTAACAATAACAGGTCAATAGTTGTGCCAAACTTTGATGTAGAAATGCTATTTCAGAAGAGATGAAAAGCATTATATACCGGAAGGCTTGATAAGCATGAAGTATCGTAAATTAAGGCAATAAAAAAGCTTCATCTTAAGATGAAGCTTTTTAATATTTTCTCAAGAAATAATTATTCAATTATTTCTTGGCAAGATGTTTCTTATACTTGTTCATGAACTTGTCAACACGTCCTGCCGTATCTACAAGCTTCATTTTACCAGTATAGAAAGGGTGTGAAGTACTAGAAATTTCTAGTTTCACTAGAGGGTATTCAACTCCATCAATTTCGATTGCATCCTTAGTCTCAACAGTCGATTTAGTGATGAAAGTTTCACCGTTAGACATGTCTTTGAAACAAACTTGTCTGTAATTTTCTGGGTGTATTCCTTGTTTCATCTCTATCTATTTGCTTTGATATTCTTACTTTTACGAACGGTTTGCAAAGATACTTATTGTATCCACAACTCCAAATTTAAGAGCATCAAAAGTTTAAAATTAACTAATTCTTAGCTCTTTTTGCTTTTTCTTTCATCGATTCATGAATAATCGGTGCCCTTACAAAGGTTTTTGATTGGTCAAACAAATAACGCATGGTCAACAATGTAGATGTTTTTTCGCCTCCAACAGATTGATATAATAGCTCCATTTTAGGATTAAAATCACCAACCCAAGAAAACTCTAATTCCTCCATCCAAGGCTGTTCATCTAAGACCCTCTCTAGTTGAGCAAAGATCGCAGATTCCACACCAGAACCCTGAAATTCAGGAACCACACCCATTACAAAGCAACGAGCACGTGTTATTGTTTTTTTCCTGCGCAAATATAGGAATTTTATGATGGAATAGAGATTAATTTTTCCATTTAAATATTTCAATATTTGATTCCAATCTGGAATCATTGCGAAAAATGCGATTGGTTGGTGGTCTTTGTAAGCAAACCACAAATATTTTTCATCGGCCAATCGTTTTAATACAGAACCAATCTTATTAATATCTTTTACATCTACCCCTTTAAAGTTGTCATGACCTTGCCAAGCTTTTCTATAGATGGTAATAAAATCTTGAACGTATTTCTCTAAATTAGAGAAACGAACATGTTCAAAATGATAACCTGGTCTACGAGATATCCATTGGGCGATCTTCATTAAACGAGGATTCAACCCTTCTGATATGTTCATACGATAGCAATATTGCTCATAATAAGTTTTAAAACCATAATGAGTGAATAGCATTTCGTAATAGTTCGCATTGTATGGTATCCCGAAGGCTTGGGTGTGAAAACCGTCCACAAGAATTCCCCAATTGATCATATTTTCGCCAAAATTAATGGGGCCATCCATGGCCTCCATTCCATGCCCAATCAACCAATCTTTTGCAGTATCAAATAATAATTTGGCTACTTCCTTATCATTAATGGATTCATAAAAACCAACACCACCAGTAGGCTGAGAGAAGGTAAAAGCTTTTTTGTTGTCATAAAATGCAGCAATGCGCCCAACACATTTATCCTTATGATCAAATACAATCCAACGTCTGGCGTCCCCATGTTTAAAAAAGTCATTCTGTTTATGGCTAAACACAGATGTTACCATTTTATCTAAAGGACGGACCCAATTCGGATCGTTTTGGTAAATGGAAAGTGGCAAATCTAAAAACTCCCTCTCTAAAGAGGCAGAATCTACGCTAATTATTTTCATAAGGAATGGTGTATTAAGGTTTCATTATTCTAGCTTTCGTTTCTTCAATCGGGGAGATAGTCTTGGATGTAAGGGCTGGTTAATTCTTCAATAACTTCATTGACCATCTCTTGTGTCGCTTCATTATCTATTGTTAATAGATGCTTTAAGTGCATTAATGTAATCTCATTCAGGCTTCTATTTCTCTTACCTACTTGAATCAAGGTACGTTTCAACACAAATTGCAAAGAAGCATCTTTAGAGAGGGGAGGTAACACTTCAAAGAAAGACTCAAAAAGCTCATTATCGGCTTTTTTATCTACAAGTGCTAAACGTCCCATCAACAATATTCCTGTGTATTTAACAATCTGCTTTTTCCCCAACGCCCAATTTTTCGCTTTATCATAGGCATTATCAATATGCACCAAAAGATGCAAAGTCATCTGTTCAGAAATTTCAATATTTTCAAAACTCTTCACCCAATAGTCCAATTGATCAGGAGAAGCAAGATGAGGTTGTTCTAACATGGCTGCTAGAATCATCGTTTCCCTCCACCCCTTATTCCATAGTTTTAATGCTAACAGGTGATTCTTTTCATACCTCTTTGACAAATCATGGAGACTCAACGTCGAAGCTCCAAAATTCACTTTATATTTAATTCCCCTTGCGGTCATCGAATCAGCCACAATTCCATTTTTTAAAGGGATTATCATTTTTACAATCTCTTGATATATCTTTTCAATATCTGGATTATCTAACAAAAAGTCCATCTTCTCTATATATTATTTACTCTGCCTGTAATCTTCTTCCTTCTAAAACTAGACAACAATATCTCAAATGTACAATTCCCTTGTGAATTGTAATGCCTAATATTACACAATTTTTATCGATTCACAGAATACTATTACTATTTTCGACACATAAAATGACACTCCAAATAACTAAATTGAGTCGACTGTACCGAATCGACAAAAAAAACACAACACAAACGCACGTTCATAAACAAGCAGTTAGACCATCCCAAAGAAAATAATACAAAAAAAAGCATCAAAACTGTTGCATAG
>JAONJW010000094.1 GCA_028377305.1 Prolixibacteraceae bacterium
TCTTGGTCTTGACTTAAAAGGTGGAATGAATGTTACACTTGAGGTATCGGTACCTGAAATCGTAAAATCTTTATCTAACAATAGCAGCAACAAAGATTTTATTGCTGCCATGGATAAAGCAATTACTGATCAGAGAGATAGCCAAGATGACTTCGTTACACTTTTCGGAAGAGCTTTTAATGAAGTAGCGCCAGGGAAAAAATTGGCCCCTATCTTTAGCACAATGGAATTGCGTGATAAAGTGAAGTTTAATGATACGAATGAGCAAGTTCTCAAAGTAATTAACGAAGAGACCGACAATGCTATCTCTAACTCATTTAACATTCTACGTTCACGTATCGACCGTTTCGGTGTAGCACAGCCAAATATCCAACAACTACAAACTAAAGGTCGTATTCTTGTAGAGCTACCAGGTATCAAAGATCCTGAACGTGTTCGTAAACTTCTTCAAGGTACTGCTAAATTGGAGTTCTGGGAAACTTATGCTAATGCAGAAGTAGCACCTATCTTAGGTCAATTGAACCAACGTTTGTATGAGTACAACGAGGCCAATGCACCTAAAGAGGAAGTGAAAGCTGAGGACAAAACAGATGCAAAAGAGGGTGATCTTGTAGAAACAATGAAAAACGATTCTACACAAGCGAATATGGAAGAGATGGCAAAGCGAGCTCCACTTTTCCGCGTATTGAACCCAATGGTCTCACAAACAGGTGAAGCATTTGACGGTCCAGTTGTAGGTATGGCTCATATTAAAGATACAGCACAGGTCAATAAGATCTTGGCTATGCCAGAGATCAAAAACATGATTCCTTCTTCGATGAAACTTGCATGGGGATCACAAGCGACCCAAAAAGGAGGTAGTGTATTCAATCTGTATGCATTGAAGGTCTCTAATCGCGATGGTAGTGCTGCACTTTCAGGAGATGTTGTGGTAGATGCTCGTCAAGAGTTTGGACAGAACAAAGCAACGAGTGAAGTATCGATGACTATGAATGCAGAAGGTGCAAAAGCTTGGTCTCTTCTAACTCGTAGAAATATAAAAAAATCGATTGCAATTGTACTTGATGGATATGTAAAGAGTGCACCAAACGTACAAAATGCAATTGAAGGAGGTCGTTCACAAATTACTGGAAACTTTTCGATTGAAGAGGCGAAGGATTTAGCGAACATGTTGAAATCAGGAAAACTTCCTGCTCCAGCACATATTGTTCAAGAGGAGATGGTGGGTCCAACATTAGGTAAAGAGTCTATTCAAGCAGGTCTTTACTCATTTGTGATTGCATTTATCTTGATTTTGGTTTATATGATCTTCTTCTATAGTACAGGTGCAGGGGTTGTTGCAGATATCGCATTGATCACAAACTTGTTCTTCGTAGTAGGTATTCTAGCTTGTTTCAAAGCAGTATTGACTCTTCCTGGTATTGCCGGTATCGTACTTACGATTGGAATGTCTGTGGATGCCAACGTACTTATTTATGAGCGAATACAAGAAGAGCTACGTGGTGGTAAAGGATTACGTTTGGCAGTAACAGATGGTTACAAGAGTGCATTGTCCGCGATTATCGATGGACAGGTAACTACATTGCTAACAGGTATCGTGTTATTCTACTTCGGTTCAGGACCTATTAAAGGTTTTGCAACAACATTGATTATTGGTATTATCACTTCAATGTGGTGCGGAATTTATATTACACGTATAATCATAGAGCATCGTCTTAACAAAGGGAAGAATATTACCTTCGTAACATCAATGACTTCTAATTGGTTGACTAAATCTAAGATTAAGTTTATCGAGAAGAGAAAAGTGGCTTACATGGTGTCTGGAGTACTTATCCTAGCATCGATCACTTCTCTATTAACAAAAGGTTTAAACTACAGTATCGACTTCCAAGGGGGACGTACTTATGTGGTTCGTTTTGATCAGCCAGTTAAAGTAGAAGATATTTCTAAATCTCTTGCAAAAGAGTTTGATGGTGCTCCTGAAGTAAAAACTTTCGGTGATAATAACCAAGTTCGTATCACTACAGACTACCGTATTGATGAAGATGGTATCACTGTTGATGAGCAGATCGAATCAAAATTATACGAAGGTGCAAAAGGTTTCTTCAAGGATACCCCTTCTAAAGATCACTTCTTAAAAGTTGATCGTATTAGTTCACAAAAAGTTGGTCCAACAATTTCTGATGATATCAAGAAGGATGCTTTGATCTCGATCTTCTTCTCATTGATCATTATATTCTTATATATACTAATTCGATTCAGTGAGTGGCAATATGGATTAGGAGCGGTAGCTGCATTGGCCCATGACTCATTGATCGTACTTGGATTCTTCTCTATCTTTGATGGACTTCTACCATTCTCATTAGATATCGACCAAGCATTTATTGCTGCGATCCTAACAGTAGTAGGTTACTCTATTAATGATACTGTGGTTGTATTTGACCGTTTACGTGAGTACATTGGTCTACACCCTAAGAGAAATCGTGAAGAGATTATCGATTCTGCATTGAGTAGTACATTGCGTCGTACATTCAGTACCTCACTTTCTACTTTTGTTGTATTGCTTGCGATCTTCCTATTTGGAGGAACATCGATTAAAGGATTCACACTGGCACTACTTATTGGTGTGATTGTGGGTACTTATTCTTCGATTTTCATTGCAACACCAGTTGCATACGACACTCGTAAAAAAGCAATGAGTTCAAAAAAATAAACCTGTTAGAGTTTAACTAAGACAGATCTTATTTAAAAGGATAAAACAATCCCGATTGTGAAAACAATCGGGATTTTTTGTTTCTTTGTTATAAAGTAATTAGAAGATATAACACGTATGGCTACAATATTATTTATAGGCGGAACAGAACTTGTAGTAGTTTTTCTAATCGCATTACTATTCTTTGGGGCAGATAGTATTCCTGGATTGGCTCGCTCCGCAGGGAAAGCAATGAGAGAGTTTAAGAAGGCTACCAACGATATAAAGAAAGAGTTTGATGAGCACACTGGTGAGATCCAAGAGGAGGTAAAGCGAACTCGAAATGTATTGGAAGAAGGAGGACGAGAGATTGAGAAAGAGGTTCGAAAGAAAGAATCTGAAATTAATGACCATTTAAATACAAAATGATAGCGAACCCATATATACAATTGATCATCGGAATGGTGATCCTGATTTTGAGTGGCGACTTTTTAGTTAAGGGAGGCGTTGAACTTGCAAGAAAATTCCGTATTTCCACTTTAGTAGTTGGTTCTACTGTAGTTGCAATGGGAACCTCTGCACCCGAATTAATTGTCAGTCTAAAGTCGGCAATGATGGGACATACAGAGATGGCGATTGGAAATGTCGTTGGATCAAACATATCAAATATTGCATTGGTGTTAGGTGTAACTGCCATTATTCTTGCAATACCCGTAAAACTCGACACATTAAAAGTTGGATGGCCTACCCTTCTTGCTGCAACAATGGTGTTCTTACTGGTGGGGAGAGATCAAAATATTTCAACCATAGATGGAATTATTCTTACCTTAGGATTAATAGGGTTTATTGTTATCTCAATTATTTCTTCCAAGAAAAGTAAAGAAGCGACAGAGTTCATCGAAGCAAAATATCCTATATGGAAGTCAATCATCATTATTATACTTTCTTGTGTCGGTCTAGCTTTTGGCTCAAACAGTCTTATTGAAGGAGCTAGTACAATAGCCAAAGGATTAGGAATTTCAGAGAGAGTAATCTCTGTTACTGTTCTGGCCATAGGGACTAGTCTACCGGAGCTAACAGCATCAATTGTGGCGGCGTTAAAAGGAGAAACAGACATAAGTGTTGGAAATATTATCGGTTCAAATATTTTCAACATCTTGGGTGTTATTGGAATTACGTCCACCATAAAACCGATTCATGTAGCTATGAATCAATTTCACTACGATTTTATGTGGATGTTAGGAATCACGATACTATTGGTTCTTTTCATTTATCCTGTGAGTCGTAATCGAGAATATCTGAAGAAAGGGAATTATGCCATGGCAATTACCAATCTTAAAGGAGGTATTCTTCGTCGATGGGAAGGGTTAATTCTTCTTATTGCTTATGTAATATATGTTTTTTCTATCCTATAAACCTAATCTACTATGATTCTAAAGGCAACAAATATTCATAAGTCTTATGACGATCTTCATGTTTTAAAAGGAGTTTCCCTTGAAGTGTCAAAAGGAGAAGTGATCTCTATTGTAGGAGCAAGTGGTGCAGGGAAAACTACTTTACTACAAGTGCTAGGAACCTTGACTGAAGCAGATCATGGCGAGATTTTGATGAACGGACAAGATCTAGGAAAACTCAATGAGAAGAAACTATCTCAGTTTCGAAATAAAAATATTGGTTTTGTTTTTCAGTTCCACCATCTCCTTCCCGAATTTACAGCACTTGAAAATGTCTCTATCCCGGGATGGATTGCCAATCGTGATACGAAAGAGGTCGAAAACCAAGCCATCGAACTGCTAGAGCTTTTGTCGTTAAAAGACAGAATGCACCACAAACCCAATGAGCTTTCAGGAGGGGAGAGACAACGTGTTGCGGTTGCACGAGCACTCATCAACAATCCGAGTATTATACTAGCTGATGAACCTTCTGGCAGTTTAGATACAAATAACAAAGAAGAGTTGTATGAACTGATCTATAAACTTAGAGAGAAGTATAACCAGACTTTTGTTATTGTGACCCATGACAAGACATTCGCACAATATACAGATCGAATGTTGACAATTAAGGATGGAATAATGGAATAGACAATGGATAAGGAAGTGATTAAAGATCTTCTAGATCAAAAATACCATCAGTTTAATGCACCTGAGTTTATTGGAACAGATCCGATACAGATCCCTCATATGTTCTCTAAAAAAGAAGACATTGAAATTAGTGGGTTTATTGCTGCTACTCTAGCCTGGGGTCAACGTGTTTCGATTATTCGGAATAGTAAAAAAATCATGGAGCAGATGGATTTTGCCCCACATGATTTTATTGTCAACCACCAACCCAAAGACTTAGCAAGACTCAAAGATATCAAACATCGCACATTTCAATTTGAAGACACACAATTCTTTTTTAAATCACTTCAGGCCATCTACAAAGATCCAAATGGAATGGAGAAACTATTTAAAGAAGGTTTTAAGGATACTGGCAACATAAAAGGGGCAATTACGTTATTTAGAGAAGCATTTCTTAGAGGAGAGCAAGAACACCGCAGTCAAAAACACATTGCCAACCCCAATAAGGGATCTGCAGCCAAAAGAATCAATATGTTTTTGAGATGGATGGTGCGTAAAGATAACTTTGGGGTTGATTTTGGCATTTGGGATATTCCAACATCTGCACTTCATATACCTCTGGATGTACATGTTGGAAATGTGAGTCGGAAACTTGAATTATTAAGCCGAAAAGCAAATGACTGGAAAGCAGTAGTTGAATTAACAGACAACTTGAAAAAGCTTGATGCCGAAGATCCAGTAAAGTATGATTATGCCCTATTTGGACTAGGGGTTTTTGAGAAGTTTTAACATATCAAATGGGAAGAAACAACTACTTTAAATTCAAACAATTCACTATCGTTCATGAAAAATCGGGGATGAAAGTTGGAACCGATGGTGTTTTAATCGGGGCATGGGCAGACCACGCTAATCCAAAGCACATTCTAGATATTGGTGCTGGTTCAGGTTTAACACCACTGATGTTAGCACAACGTTTTCCTTCTCATATTACTGGTATTGAGATTGATCCCATTGCAGCAGATGAAGCAGAAAACAATGTAATACAATCTTTATGGGCAAACCGCGTTCAAATTGTTTGTAGTCCCATACAAGAATTCACCTCATCCGAGAAGTACGATTTGATTGTTTCCAACCCCCCATTCTTTCAAAATGGACCGACTTCACCGAATTCTTCAAGAAAAACAGCAAGGCATACAGAGTCTCTATCTTTTGAGGATTTGATGAAATCGGTAGCATCTAACCTGAGTGTGAATGGCATGTTTTGTGTTATCATACCAGCAGACCAAATGGATGACATGGTAGATATTGGCATAAATAACAAACTATTTCTAAACAAGGTATGCTATGTAAGACCAAAACAAGACAGACCTGCCAAACGAGTGATGCTTCGATTTGGGACTCAAGAGCAAGAATGTATTGGAAAAGAGACTATCTTTATTGAAAAAGAGAGACATGAATACAGTGATGGGTACATTGCTTTGACTCAAGCTTTCTATCTTAATATGTAACCCCTATTAACCATGAATAAACACATAAAGACATTATTCTTCACCTTACTAATTATTTGCTTTGGAAGTAGAGTTCAGGCTTCATCAGAAAGCACTTTCTACTTAATCACCTGTGAACCAGGAGATGAAATTTACTCTCTTTTTGGACACTCGGCTCTGCGTTATGAAGACAAACAAAATAATCTTGATATCGTCTTTAACTATGGACTTTTTAATTTTGACACACCAAACTTTTTGTGGAAGTTTGTTCTAGGAGAAACAGACTATCTACTAGGATATAGTGAGTATGAACGTTTCACCAATGCATACAGCAAAAATGGAAGAGCAGTATATCAAGATACATTAAGACTGACGAAAAAGGAGAAAGATATTTTATTTAAGAATCTACGCATAAACCTGAAGAGAGAGAACAGAATCTACCGCTATAACTATTTACGAAATAACTGTTCCACTAAATTGGAAGAGCAGGTTTCAAAGGCTGTAGGTAAAATTAAATGGAAACACGAAGGTGCTTCTACTTATACCTTTCGAGACCTTTTGGATCAATATATGAACTACTACTCATGGGATGCCGTAGGGATTTACTTAGCATTAGGCGCTCCATGTGATGAAGTTGCAACATGGAAAGAGACTCTTTTTCTACCTGAGTATCTACAGAGCGGTTTTATTCATGCCAAACGGTCTAGTGAGAAAACTATTGTACTGGGGAATACACAAGTAGTCGTAAAGAAAAACACCTCACACCAAAGTGGTAAATCAAACCCAATATACATATTTATTCTTCTTCTCGGCGTAACTATTTTACTGTTTGTATTAAAAAACAAGTACCACACTGCAGTTTCTATTGGGCTTAAGATATTTTGGCTGACCAATGCTTTGGCAGGAATAATCCTGTGTTTTCTATGCTTTATTTCAGTTCATCCATTGACAGGATACAATATGAATATACTTGTATTTTGTCCAATAAATTTAGTTCTAATTTTTCTCAAGACCAAAGGCTCAAAATACATTCATTTTAAAATGAGAGTATTAAAGTTATATATGTTTAGCCTTATTATTTTTACTATAACTACTCTTGTCTTTGGAATACAGAAGATACACACAGTAATCTATATCGTAACAGCAGCCTACGCTCTGTTAGCCTATTTAGAGTATCGAATTAACAAAATTTAAACAGACCTGATTAATAATTTAAGAATCACTTTACTATCGGGTAACGCAAAACCATCATCTAATCTATATTTTTGTCTAAATTAACGATAGACTATGATCATTGACTCTCATTCACATATATATTCGAGTGAATTTAAAAACGAATATCCAGATATTATTCAAAGAGCGAAGAATGCAGGGGTAGAAAAAATTATTCTGCCTAACATAGACAGCTCTTCTATTAATGCCATGTTACGACTTAGTGACGAATATCCTGAAACATGTATTCCCCTCATTGGAATTCACCCCACTTCGGTGAATGAAGACTACGATAAAGAATTGGAAATCATAGAGTATTGGCTAAACAAACGTAAATTCCACGGTATTGGAGAGATTGGCCTAGATTACTACTGGGATCAAACATTCAAGGATGAACAGATCATTGTTCTTGAGAATCAACTTAATTGGTGTTTGGAATACGACCTTCCAGCGGTACTGCATATTAGAGATGCATTTGACGATATTTTCGATGTCGTTGCACCATTCTGCAAGAAAGGCTTAAAGGGGGTGTTCCATTCATTTACAGGAACCATAGAAGAGGCACAAAAGGCAATGGAA
>JAONJW010000095.1 GCA_028377305.1 Prolixibacteraceae bacterium
AAAAAGCAAGTTCGCATTATTCCAGAGTTATCATTTCATGTTGATGACAGTCTAGATTATGCTGACAATATTGACAATATTTTAAAGAATTAAATAGAAATGAAGTACGATCCGATCAAGCGTTCGTTAGGGAAGGTGTTTAATAGAACACCTTTTTTACGTATTATGTTTTACAAACTCTTAGATATTTTATTGCTTCGGTCATGGCATATCCGCAAAGAGTTAAAGAAATTGACTATTGAACAAGGAGAGATCTTAGATGCCGGATCAGGATTTGGTCAGTATGTTTATCGGATGTCTTGTTACTTCAAGAAAGTAATGATTCTAGGAGTAGATGTTAAAAAAGAGCAGATTACTGACTGCAATCAATTTTTTACTAAAATAAGAGAAGAAGAGAGAATCTTTTTTGAGTATGCTGATTTAACTAAATTTAGATCAAAGGGGCGCTTTTCTTTAATCCTGTCAGTTGATGTAATGGAGCACATTGAAGAAGATTGTCAAGTTTTTGATAATTTTTATCATAGCTTAAGTGACAATGGGACTTTATTGATTTCTACTCCAAGTGACCAAGGGGGGAGTGATGCACATGATCATGAGCACGATTTTGATCATGTACATGGTTTTATTGATGAACATGTTAGAGATGGTTATGGAATAGACGATATTAAGAGTAAGCTTAATAATGCAGGTTTCTCATCAGTGAATGTAGCATACAGCTATGGATGGCCTGGGAAATTGAGTTGGAAGTTGTCTATGAAGTATCCTATCTTGTTATTGGGAGTATCTCAAGTCTTCTTTGTTTTATTACCATTTTACTATCTTATCGTGTTTCCTTTCTGTATATTGTTAAACTATATGGATGTCATGAAGAGTCATGATACTGGAACTGGTCTTATTGTTGTTGCAAAAAAATAAACTGTGAATCTATCTATCTATGTCGCTAAGCGATATCTTTTTTCAAAAAAGAAGACAAAAGTCATAAATATTATCTCATTGATCTCAATGATAGGTTTGGCGGTTGGCACTTTTGCATTGGTAACCACGATATCTGTATTTAATGGCTTTGATGATCTAATACAATCTAGATTTTCGTCGTTTGATCCTCCTTTACGTGTATTACCTGTTGAAGGAAAGGTATTTAATGTTGACACTGTTCCCTTGCATAAATTACGAATAATTAAGGGGTTAGGTTCAATTTCTCAGGCAGTGGAGGAAAATGCTCTACTTCAATACGGAAAGAGCCAAGCTATTGCATCTGTAAAAGGAGTGGATTCATTATTCTTAATGAAATCCGGTGTTGCTCAAATGATGATAGAAGGAAAACCAACACTGTATAAAAATAATAAAAGTGGTGTTTTGCTTGGAGGAATGGTCGCAAGTGAATTACGTATTGGTTTTAATTTTAAACGTCCTTTGGTCTTTTATTTTCCTAAGAATACTAAGAATCTAAGTATTAATATTTCCCAAAGCTTCCGACATAAATATGCTTATCCTGTAGGCTGTTTTTCTATACAAGCTGACATTGACCAGAAGTATGTTTTGGTTCCGATTAAATTTGCAAGATCTCTAATGGGACGTGAAGAAGGAGATGTAAACCAATTAGAGGTGTATTTAACCGACGATGCTAATGAAAGTTATGTCCGACAAGAGATTCAGGCTCTTTTAGGAGATCGGTTTAAGGTGTTGAATAAATATCAGCAGCACGACACATATTATAAGATTATGAAAGGTGAGAAATGGACAATCTTCCTTATTTTAGTATTTATCCTCTTCGTTGCATCCTTTAACTTGATAGGTTCGATTACGATGTTAATGATTGATAAAAAAGATGATGTTGCTATTCTACAAAGTATGGGGGCGAGTAAACATACTGTAAGACAAATTTTTCTTTATGAGGGTTGGTTGATCTCTGTGTTAGGTACCCTTATAGGACTTATATTAGGTGTGCTACTTTGTTATCTGCAACAAGAGTTTGGGTTAGTAAAACTTCAAGGAGGTGGTTCATTTATTGTGGATGCTTACCCTGTTCAACTAGTAGGATCTGATATCCTTTTAATATCTTTAACTGTAATAATCTTGGGTTTATTTGCTTCGTGGGTACCAATCCGATTCTTAAATATCGATCGCATAAGTATTAATGAAAGTTAATCTTTATGGCGACCTAGTAAAGAGGTTTATTTATTAAATGAAATAACGCGATATTTAGCTTAAACCTAAATATCGCGTTATGAATGTACTTTCAATACTTTGAAGATTACTTTTGGATGTCATATGTGTATTTTTTAGAGCCAGATTTAATTTTCACTGAGATCATGTCACCGTTGTTTATTGATGCTAATGAATATGCTGTTGAGATTGCGCTCTTGTGACCAAATCCGTTTGAGTGAAGAATATTGTTATTACCATCTGTGAAAATGATTGATACTTTTTCTTCAGTAGGATTAAGATAACTAACAAATAGTCTGTCATTCTTGATAAATAATACTGGAGCGCCAACTACATTCTCTCTGATTACTTCTTGGTTTGCATTTGATAATGCTACCGTAGTAATGTCTTTGTTAGAATCAGACTTAGAATCTTTTGCAAATGAGTTGAAAGAAACTGCAAATAAAATAACTGCTAGTGATAAAATTTTTTTCATAACGTATAAAATTTTTGTTTTTGTATCAATTTCATTTACTCTATTGCCACTATCGTGCCAAAAACAACATATATCTCATAAGTTGCTGCTTATCAGCATGTTGCGATGTGTTGTTTTTTTAAATTAATATTCGATTAACAATTATCTACATAAATGTATGGTATGGATATAAAATATACATTTATGTAGATTTAATTCTACTTGTGCTCGTAATTAGTTGATATATAAAGAGAATTGTGTTATGTAATTATTGGCATGTTATATAACATGTTTTTGAATCACTCCCCAAATCTACATTAATGTAGATTTGGGGAGTGGCATTTTTTGTGCCAAAGAAGCTGCCTTTTACACTTTCATTGGAGGGGAAGTTCGTGCAAGCACAATAATTGTAGCTTACTTATTCTTGTTTTTGTATTCAGATGCGTTAATCTTGTATTTTGTGAGTCTAAGTCCAAGTTTTCGTTCCGAAATCTTTAGTTGTTGAGAAGTCTTTTTGATACTACCTTTGTGTTCTGTGAGTGCCTTTTGAATTACTTGTTTCTCGATGGAAGAGATTGTCTCTTCCAGCCCATCTTTCTTATGCTCCCCAATATTTTCTTCAATCTGAAGCGTGGTAGGTAAGGAGTAACTATGAATGACATTGTCATGGGCCATAATACAAGCTCGTTCAATGGTATTCTCAAGTTCTCTAACATTACCAGGCCAAGAGTACATCATTAATCTATCCATTGCTCTTTGAGTAATTCTATGAATAGATGCATTATTTTGTTTGTTGTACTTTTGAATGAAATGATCTACCAAAAGAGGGATATCATTTTTACGTTCTCTCAGAGCAGGAACAAAAAGAGGGAATACATTTATACGATAAAACAGATCTTCTCGAAACTCACCATTGGACATCATTTCTTCTAGGTGTCTATTGGTTGCACATACAAAACGAACATCCGCCTTTAGTGTTTCAGTACCACCAAGTCTTTCAAAAGTGCGCTCTTGAAGTACACGAAGTAGTTTTACTTGTGTAGGCATTGGTAGATCCCCAATTTCATCTAAGAATATTGTTCCTCCATCAGCAAGCTCAAAGCGTCCTTTTCGTCTACTATCAGCTCCTGTGAAGGCTCCTCTTTCATGACCAAATAATTCACTTTCGATAAGAGCTTCTGGGATGGCTGAACAGTTAACCTTAATAAAAGGGCTTTCCGCTCTGTCGCTGGAGAAATGTATTGCGTCTGCAATCATCTCTTTACCGATACCACTTTCTCCTCTAATTAGCACTGTGGACTGGGTTTTAGCCACCAAGGATACCTGATTAAAGACATCTTTCATTTTAGAGCTGTTACCCACAATACTAGAAAACTTTCGAGCTTTACTCGAGATCTGTTTCAAACCTAAGTTTTCTGCACGTAGTTTTTCAATCTCTTCCATTTGAGTTCGCTTGGTCTTTACTGCTTGAACTAGCATGGTACCAATGATCGCTAAAAGACGTTTCTCGCTATCGTATCCTTCCTGTGGACGATATTTCATTGTGGAACTTAGTGTTCCTACCACTTGTTCTTCTTGAAAAATTGGCACACAGATAAATGTATAATTGGCTCCTTGGTTGGTTAATTGATTCATCTTATTTGAGAAGAATTTAGATTCTCCAAGATTTTCAATTACAACTGGGCGGGCAAGTTCTACGACTCGACCGATGATACCTTCTCCGATTTTAAACTTTCCTTTAGATTCTTGTGCTGGACTTAGACCGTATGACTCACCTACAACAATTTGAGATCTTTGACGATTGAGAATTGCCAAAAATGAGCTATCACTATTTAAATGGTCACACACCATTTTCAGTATTGGCGTAAGTGTTGATGATACATCTTGACTTCGAATAAGTGTTTGACTTATTTCAAAGAGAAGATTCATCTCATCATTAATATTACATGGTTTTCCTGAATAGTTACAAATGGTGTTATTTCTTTCCATTATACTTCTTTTAGACTTCGATATTCTAATAAGGTAAAATTATATCTTTTTTCAAAGAAAATAGCTCCTGTTCGAAAGATTCATATTCTAAATTGTTGATATATAGATAAAGTGTAATTCTGTGTTACATAACATATTGTAAACACTTATGATATTTAGATTGTTTAAGGTGGTATAGGAAAATAGGTTTTAAACAATGGTTAACACATGTGTAATATGGACAAGATAGACTGTTCTAATAAATGGGATACCAAACAGTGGTGGGTTTTCTTTGATGATGAATGTATGATATGCTCATTTTGGGTGTATATCATAATCACTTTTGAACAAGAACCTAGATTCTATTTTGGTGGATTAAATACAGAGGAGACCAAAGTTGTTTTTGAGGAACATCACTATGCTCCCCCTAGTGATGGCGTTATTTTTTTCTGTGACAACACGTTCTATTGTGGTGCAAGTGCGATTTTCCAGATCGCATATAGACTGAAATATCCGATAAAGGCATTATACTTTTTCCACTATATACCAAAGCCTATAAGTGATTTCGTTTATCGAATGATCGCAATAGTTCGTTGGCGTCCAGGTAAAGATTATTGTAGAACTAAAATTGGTTTAATTAGGAGTAGGGTTTGCTGGTAATTATGCTAATATTGTAACTTCAACATGATACCCAGAATGACGACGGATATTTAGCACCCCATGATCGAATATGATATATTGTCCTTTTATCCCTCTAATAATCCCTTCAATATTGGCAGTCTTGTCAAAAGATAGGCTTGCCACTTTTGTAGGGTACTTCTCTACAGGGTAAATTAATTGTTGAATTGGTTTATCGTTTTTAATATATCGGCTTAATTCTAATGGAAGATACATACCAGCAACCTCTAATTCTTGTTGTAACTTTTCTATTGGTGCTACATCATTTTTTAACATCTTCATCCAAGATGTTTTGTCCGTGTAGTGTTTCTTCAGAGCTGTTTCTATAATACCTGCAATATGTCGATTAGGGGTTTCACATAATATAGATGCAGCCGTAGCTCCTTGGTCTATCCATCTAGTAGGAATTTGGTGGTGACGTGTCACACCAACTTTAACATGGCTTGAAAGAGCTAAATAAACGTAATGTGGTATAAGATCATGTTTGACAGCCCATTCGATATCTCTAGCTTCTCCCCACTGTGCTCTGGATAATTCTGGATTAATAATACTAGGGTCCGACATTGGAGAGTTTAGGTAACAGTTGTAACAGAACCCCTGATTAAAAGACTTCTTTGTTTTCTTTCCACAGTCTACACAGTTAATTTGTCCTTTAAAATGAAAAGAGACATGCTGGCCGATAGAGTGATTAAGTGGAATGGTTTTATCTGATAAAACAAGCTCGTATTGAATGGGGTCACCATTCATAACTTTCATCTTTGTAAGATTTCCTTGATAGATCATATGAAGTCTTCGTAATGGTTAATTGAAATGACCTCTCGTAAAATCGTTGTAATTTTACGAGAGGTGTATGAGTATATTCGATATGTTTAGAAGAATCGTTTAATACCCATTGTCTGTCTTACTTCTGCTAATGTAGCTGCAGCAGATTCACGAGCCTTTTCTGCCCCCATCTTAGCTACTTTAGCTAGGTATGCATCATCTTTCTCGATCTCGTTGAATCGTTCTCTAATAGGTGCAGTGAAGTTAATGATATCTTCAGAAAGTTGTTTCTTAAGATCTCCGTAGCGAATTTCACATTTATTGTAAAGACTATCAAAATGAGCAACAGTATCAGAACTTGATACCACATCCATTAGTTGGAAAAGGTTCTGAATCACTTCAGGTTTTTCTTGATTCATCTCCGTAGGTCCAGCATCCGTTACAGCTTTCATTACTTTCTTATGGATACTTTTAGGGTCTTCTACTAGTCCAATTGCATTTCCTTCAGATTTCCCCATTTTTCCTGATCCATCAAGTCCAGGTATCTTAACCATATCCTCTCCATCAAAAGTAAATGGACGTGGGATTGGGAAGAGTTCATTTTTATACATTCGATTGAAACGCTTTGCAAACTTACGTGCCATTTCAAGATTTTGCTCTTGATCTTTTCCTACAGGTACAAGGTTGGCTTTGTGGATGATGATGTCCGAAGCCATTAATACAGGATAGGTAAGAAGACCTGCATTTACGTTCTCAGGTTGTTTTCTTGCTTTGTCCTTGAAAGAGGTTGTTCTTTCAAGCTCACCTAAGTAAGAATTCATATTCATATACATATATAGCTCCGCAATCTCAGGAACATCACTTTGGATGTATAAAGTTGCTTTTTCTGGATCTACACCACAGGCAAGATATTCCGATAAAACCTGTCTTACATTTTGATGAAGACCAGCTGGAGTAGGGTGGGTTGTTAATGAATGCCAATCTGCAATAAAGAAATTACATTGAAAATCGTCCTGCATTTTCACAAAGTTCGTTATTGCACCAAAGTAATTTCCTAGATGAAGGTTTCCTGTGGAACGTATTCCACTTACCACAATAGGTTTCATATCTATCTTGTTTTTATTTTTTGCCAAATACTTGAGATACAAAAGTAACAATTTGTTTTCAATAGTGTTAATAACTCAGGGACTCTTTGTTTACATGAGAAAGGTTTCATAAAAAAGATGAATTGAATGAATCATTTATATATATCTTTATTGAAAAATTAATGATTGTTACAAGTCCCATCATATGGGAATAATACTTTGTGTATAGAGGCTATGGAAATAGAATTTGAGATAGAAGAGAAATATCGATTGGTTGTACGTTTAGCTAAGATGTTACATAAATATGGTACATCTTCTTTCCGAGTGGAAGCTTATGTAACTGAGGTGGTAGAGCATTGGAACTTGAATTGTGATATTCTTGACTCTCCAACTTCTTTATCTTTTTCTTTCTCAGATGGAAAACATGATGGAAAGGCATTGCTT
>JAONJW010000096.1 GCA_028377305.1 Prolixibacteraceae bacterium
CCAAGAGATGGAAAAAGCGATTAAGGACAAGGTTAAAAAAATTGTCTTCATCCATGGGAAAGGGAATGGCACATTAAAGACTCAGATTTACAAAGAACACCGTAAACGATATGCAAAATACATTATACAAGATGCATCTTTCCAGAAATATGGATATGGTGCAACACTCATAATACTTCGAAAATAGTCAGGATGGCGATACAGATGAAATACTTTTGTATCGCCGTTCATTTTGGCATTGGAGTTATTTTGCAACCTTACCTCTCCACTTATTGGTTTTATAATAAGCTCCTGCTGCTATTGCACCTAGAATCCACGAAATAGGGAAACTTGCCCATAATCCATCAGAACCATAATGTTGTGATAGAAATATCGCTAGAGGGATTCTAATCACCCACAAATTAATAAGGGTAATATACATGGGTATTAATGTAGCTCCGGCACCTCTAAGGAACCCGATAAATGCAAACATTAATGAAAAAGCCCAATACATTAGGCTACATATCCAAAGGTAATTATATCCGATTCGTATCACATCTTGATCTTGAGTAAACCATGACATGACAAACTCTCCGAAAAGAAAAATTAATACTGTAATCACCAAACAATAGATTCCAGAAACAAGTATTGTACTCCTCAAGCCCTTTCTTGCACGAGACTCTAGATTCGCACCTATATTTTGTCCCACAAAGGAAGATAATCCTGATGCAAATGTCAACGCAGGCATCTTAACAAATGCATCTACACGAACAGCTGCAGCATACGCAGCTACGGTGTTTGTACCGAAACCATTGACCAATCGCATCATCACTAAAATACCTATAGCAACAAAGGCTTGTTGAAGTCCCGTAGGCAGACCTATTCGGATCGCTTCTTTAAAGATGGAAGTATTAAATGAATACTTACGAATACCAAGATTGATTATCTCATGCGTTCGATTTAAATGGACAATTGCACCAACCAAAGCAACTCCTTGTGAGATAATAGTGGCATAAGCTACTCCTTTCACTCCCCAACCAAAGACTACAATAAATATGACATCCAATACCACATTCAAAATGGTTGAGATAATCATATATTTCATGGGAGTTTTAGAATCACCTAAGCCTCTTAAGATAGATGATATTCCATTAAAACAGAAAAAAACAAACATTCCTGCCAAGTAGATCTGAATATACGAAACAGCGTCATCGTGAAGCTCTAGGGGAAGATGCATCCAACGGAAGATTAATGGAGCCATAGGAATTCCAATGATAGAAATCAGGATTGATGCTCCAAGAAAAAATATAAATATTGTGTCAATAGCTTGTTTGACTTTCAGCTCCTCTTTCGCTCCAAAATATTGACTAATCACTATGGAAGCACCCGAACCTACACCAATTATTAAGGATATCAACGTATAGATTATAGGGAAAGACGCACCAACAGCTGCCAATGCCTGCTTGCCAACAAAATTACCAACAATGGCACTATCAACCACATTATAAAGATTTTGAAATATATTTGCTAAAATCAATGGCCAAACAAAAGTCAGTAATAATTTTGACTCATTCCCTTTTGTTAAATCCTGCATATATTGTAATTCATTTTAATTATTGTCCAAGCCTTCCACAGACGTAAAGAGTCAAAGGTAACAACAATTCAATGATTGTTATGTTTTTGATTGGGTCTTTTTGCCTCTAAATTAAGACATCATACCCTTCAATTATTCAGGAAGATGTTTTTTATAAAGAGAGTTCTTCCTATCCCCTTAGACATACTAATTATTGGATCAAATATATACATTCGAAAAACACGTTTCCGAATTGCACATAGATAAAATGGACCTGAGTTATACTTAAATCTTTGGATTCACGTTTTTATCAAGAACAGTCATCAATGACATAAGGGCACCAACAAATATATTTATAATTGGGTACTGTAAAACAATTCAAAGGTTAGTTATAGATGAAAAGCATAGCAATACTACAATCAAACTACATTCCATGGAAAGGGTATTTTGACTTAATCAATATGGTTGATGAATTTATTATTTACGATGAAGTACAATATACAAAGCAAGATTGGAGGAATCGGAATATTATTAAAACGCCTTCAGAAAAAAAATGGCTAACGATCCCCTGCTCCATTAAGCATAAATCGACACAACGAATTGATGAAACTGTAGTGAGTTCTTCAAATTGGAGGCAGAAACATATAGCCTTGCTAAAACAGAATTACCATAAAGCGCCATTTTATAAAGAGGTGATGCCGTGGTTAGAAGAGACCTACTTATATAACGAAGATCAAAAAATATCTGCTATTAATATTCATTTCATTAAAGCAATATGTAAAAAACTCGGTATAACAACTCCGATACTTAAAAGTGATATATACCCTGCTTTGGGTGACAAAAACCAGAAACTAATCGAGATATGTAAACAAGCCGGAGCCAATAAATATCTATGTGGACCTGCAGCAAAGGCATATATTAATTTGGATGCTTTTTCATCTCAAGGAATAGATTTTGAATGGATGGATTACAGTGGTTACCCAGAATATGAACAGCTAAATCCGCCATTTACACATCAAGTAACGATTTTAGACTTAATGTTTAATGTAGGAATAGAAGAGTCCCCTAAATATTTGAAGTCATTCAACTCCAAAGACTCTTAAAACCAATAACACAACTCAAGATGATAACATTCAATAAACCTTATGCTACAGGTAATGAACTCTCTTACATTAGCCAAGCCATTGAAAATGGGTATATCAGTGGAAATGGCTTCTTTACTCAATGGTGTCAAGATTTTTTCTCTGCAATGTTAAAAGCCCCTAAAACACTTCTTACCCATAGCTGTACTGCCGCATTAGAGATGAGTGCAATTCTTCTAGACGTCCAACCTGGGGATGAGATCATCATGCCTTCTTTTACATTTGTGTCCACAGCTTTGGCATTTACAAAGATGGGGGCAAAAATTGTCTACATTGATTCCGAGAAAGCTACTCCCAATATAGACACGAGTAGCATTGAGAACGTGATTACAGAAAAGACCAAAGCGATTGTGGTAGTTCATTATGCAGGAGTGTCTTGCGACATGAGCCCCATTATGGACATAGTAAAGAAACACCAGTTGTGGTTAGTTGAAGATGCAGCACAGGCTATTGACTCTTACTATAATGGGAAACCTTTAGGTTCTTTTGGACACCTATCAACCTTTTCATTTCATGAGACGAAGAACATTCAATGTGGCGAAGGAGGAATACTGGTGATAAATGACAATCAATTTGCCGAAAGAGCTGAGATTATTTGGGAAAAAGGAACCAATAGAGCTCGTTTCTTTCGAGGTGAGGTCGACAAGTACACATGGGTGGATACAGGCTCCTCATTCTTACCTTCCGACATGACAGCAGCGTATTTAAAAGCTCAACTAGAAGGACTTGGAGACATTCAAAAACAACGGATTCTATTGACAGAACTATACAAAGAGAATCTTTCTGAACTGGTTAGAAAGAACAAGATTGAAATCACACATATCCCATCTTACGCAACCAACAATGGACATCTATTTTATCTAATATGTAGTAACCTAGATGAGCGTACAGCTCTGATTGATTTCTTAAAAGAACATGCAATTCAATCAGTCTTTCACTATTTAGGTCTTCATGATAGTCCCTACATGATTTCTCAAGGCTGCGACACAAAACATGAGTTGAAACAGTGTCAGAAATATGCAGATAGACTTCTAAGACTTCCTCTATTTTTTGAACTAACTCCAGAGAAGGTTATATATATATCGGATAAAATCAAAGAATTCTATGCATAAGAAGGTGCTACATATCGCAATGGATGATAAATTCATCAATGCATCCCAGTGGATATTTAACCAGGCGTTACCCTCACAAAATGATCTCATCCTTTGCCTAAAAAAGGCAAACAATACAGTGATTCATGTACATAAAGATAGTATTACAGACATCGTATCTTTTAAACAATTGCGAAGCCACCTTACTCCCATTATCGATCAATATAAATGGGTCGTATTGCATAGCTTATCATTTGAATTTAGCCAAATAGTTACCAGTTTTCCCACCGTCTCCTTTATCTGGAGTTATTTCGGCTATGAAGTATATCACAACACAAAGATGTCCATTCCTGAACTTTATGGTTCAGAGACAAGTCAACTCTTCTCCTCTTCTTTTCATGATAAGACAAAGAGAGCCATCCGAAAGTTATACTATCAATTGAGATATAGAATAGATTCACCGGATCAAGGAGTGCTAAATGCCGCAAATCAGATATCATATTTTGCTACACCTGTTAAAGAAGAGTTTGATATGCTCATGGAGAAAGGCATTCTTTCTCCTACGTGTAAATGGATTAATTTCAGTTACTATCCTATGGAATTCATATTTGAAGGACAAACGGAAATCACGACTAATGGAGATCATATTTTACTCGGAAATTCAGCCTCACATAGCAACAACCATATCGAAGCATTCGATATGATTATGGGGCTAAATCTTCAAGATAACCAAAAAGTTATAACTCCTCTTAGTTATGGAGATGCCATATATGCTGAGCAGATCAAATCTATAGGAAAGAAAAAACTAAACAAACACTTCTATCCTCTTTGTGATTTTATCCCTCTTTCACAATATAACCAACTACAACAAGATTGCGGATTTGTTATTATGAACCACTATAGGCAACAAGCTTTTGGCAATATATTGGCCGCGATATGGCTTGGAGCAAAAGTTTTTTTAGATAGTAGAAATAACATCTATCACTATCTTCAACGGATTGGGGTAAAGGTTTATCTAATAGAAGAACTTAAGACCGAAACCATGGAATGGGAAAGACTTTCTGAAAAGAAAGTAAAATCGAATCGAGAGATCTTGCTTAAACACCTGTCCAAAGAGGCTATCATCACCTCTATTGATAACCATTGGAATCAAATATCCTCAACATAATAGAGAACACAAGAAGTATTTTATAAAGAAAAATGAAATCCCAATACAAAATAATCACCGACTTTGTCAATATAAAATTGTTGGTATCCCTGCTTCATTTTAAATTATTTATCCTATTCAAATCGACACAAAAATCAAGGTGATTTTAAGATACTAAGTGGGACATGTGCTATTTAATCTTAATGTAAAAAATAAAGAGGAATTGCTCATAAAAAAATAAGGAATAAGAACTACACCATCCTATTTTTGTATATTCACCAATAAAATTAGTAGCATCAAATACTTTTTCTTTATATCATGATACGATTAGATGGAAAACAAACATCTGCAACATTAAAAAGAGAGATTGCAGAACAAGTTGAACAGTTAGTTAAAGCAGGAGGCAAACAACCACACCTTGCAGCAATTCTTGTTGGGAATGATGGCGCAAGTGAAACTTATGTCGCAAGCAAAGTAAGAGCTTGTAAAGAAGTTGGCTTTAAATCGAGTCTTTTCCGATATGAAACCACTGTCACAGAAGCAGAACTTCTTTCTAAAATTGAAGATATAAATAGTGATCGCGATATTGATGGATTGATTGTTCAACTTCCTCTTCCCAAACATATTTCAGAAGAGAAAGTTACAGAGAAGATTGATCCGAGCAAAGATGTAGATGGATTTCATCCACAAAATATGGGACGCCTCGCACTAGGATCTCCATGCTTCGTTTCTGCAACACCCCACGGTATTATGGAACTCATTGCACGATATAATATTCAAACAAGTGGTAAAAAATGTGTTGTTATTGGACGTAGTAATATTGTCGGCAGACCCATGAGTATCTTGATGTCTCAAAAAGGAATAGACACAACAGTTACTCTATGCCATAGTCGCACACAAGACCTTAAAGAGATCTGTCTAGAAGCTGATATTATTATTGCTGCTCTTGGAAAAGTTGAATTCTTAAAAGCAGATATGGTAAAAGAAGGTGCAACTGTAATCGATGTAGGAATTACTCGTGTTCCTTCGGATAAAACAAAATCTGGGTGGAAACTACTAGGAGATGTTGACTTCGAAAACGTAGCACCCAAATGTAATTTTATCACTCCTGTTCCAGGTGGTGTTGGACCAATGACAATTGCGTCTTTATTATTCAACACTCTTAAATCTGCGAAAAAAGAAGTCTATAACTCTTAATCCTGAGATTATAACCCCGACCTCTATCAATCGATATTTAACTTTCGTGTTTTGATATGGTAACGTTTCCTTTTTCTTTATTTTCTAGACACTCCTGTCAGGTTAATAATACAAGACCTAATATGCGTAAGTAACAGGCATTTATTACTTATGAACGATAAAGAACTTAACAAATGAATCTTTCATCTTGTTAGGTTCTTCTTGTTTACGCAACAAATCACAATACCTCACTGTTATCAGTAAAATTGAAGTACTTATGAATGATATTATTTCAACTATTCTTAACAGAGTGAGTGTTCGATCTTTTAAAGAAGATAAAGTTCCTAAAGAAGATCTTGAACTTATCATTAAAGATGGTATGGCCGCGCCTTCTGCCATAAATAAACAACCATGGGAATTTATTATTGTGAACTCCTCGACACTACTCTTTGAACTAGGAACACTCTTGCCATATGCAAAAATGACTAAATTTGCTCCCGCGGCTATCGTTGTGTGTGGAAATCAAAAAAACATGCATGAAGGATGGGAAGAGTCATTTTGGATACAAGATTGCAGTCCGCCACACAAAGTATACTACTTGCGATAGAATCTCTATCCTATGGGGCAGTGTGGACAGCAATCTACCCAGATTTGACTAGAATACATATCGTAAAACGCATTCTATATCTGCCTCATCATATCACTCCTCTCAATGTGATTCCTGTGGGGTTTCCAAATCATAATTATAGTCACAAAGATAAGTTTGACACAACTAAAATACACTATAACCGATGGTGAATACGCCTAAACACAATCTTCCTTAAGACTCATAAAAAAAACAACTATGTTTTTCCTATAACCAATAGTTCATTCCAGAGGGTAGTATACTTGGGACTCCGTTTCTCTCCATTGGAATCTCCTTTATATTGCCTTCCTAGTCGAACGGTTCCCTTTCCCATGGTATTAGTTAAGTGATCCCATGCAGCAAGAAGGTTTTCATGTTTTACTCTGTGCTCTCCTTCAAATAGGTTCATTTGCAGCATGTTTTCATCTACAAAATCCGAAACGATCACTCCAGCTTTCTTATACTGATAACCTTCAATATAGATTTGATCCACCAACTCTGAAAAACGCATGATAACCTTCCGGCAAATGAATCCGCTCCATAATGATTCATACACTCCACCATCATACCTCTTGCTCCACTTCCGGATAATGGTTTCATTAGTGCTGTCGGGAGTGCATCCACAAACCGAGTATCTAGACCAATCCAAACCACCAATTCTTTTATCGCTTGTAAACATATATCAAGCACGCCAGAAGCCCTAAATACACCAACAGCGA
>JAONJW010000097.1 GCA_028377305.1 Prolixibacteraceae bacterium
ACAGAAAGAATATCTTCTAAAATCATAGAAGATGTATAATAGTTCTTTGACTTTTCCAGATAATAAGCAATATCATTTAGAGAGAGCACATTTTTCTTATCGACGGTCACTATTGATTTAAAATAATCTATATTAAAGTTCTCCACTGAGAAATTCATATTTAGATCACTCCATTCTTGAGCGTTATAAATAAACTCGCTATTTCCAATAATACTTCCATCTTGAAAAAAAAGAGGCAAAGACAATAAGATTTTATCTCTTGACTTCACCGCCTTACTATACTCCTTATTTTTATCACTAAATACTAACGTACTTCGACAATATTTCTGTATCTCACTAATATCATAAGAGTATTGACTCTTTATTGATGTCAAACTATCATAATTAAAATCTTGCACTGATATTTTATCTGTACAATAATAAATCCAACCAAATGGCACAGCTTCACGATCATCATAGTTCAAGTGCAAGACATGCTTTACTCCAATAACATTCTTGTTAAAATATAATGAATAAACAATCATAGATTTAGTATATGATCCATAATAATGATATACAATGTGGAAGTTTTTTTTATCGGACATAAAGAACTCTGCACCGACATTACCATTGAGGACTTTTCTTAAGATAATATCTCTTCCATTTGTTGTAATGACCAAATCTTCCCCCTCTTTATGAATATCATAAATATTTGATTGTGCTTTTACAAAACCACCAATCAAAAGCAAGAATGTACAAAAAACATATTTTAATCTCATCCTAATTAACTTATTACATTTACTTTACAATTAAACATTTCTCAAATTTAGATGCATATTCTTTAATCTTTCCTGCTTGATCTTGTCCATTAATTACTCTCCGTGCATTTAAATAATCACATTTAGCGTCACTAATATAATCGTGAATAGACTTCCCTGTAAACATACCAATATCAAAACCATATAGAGTAATATCAATAGCATTTTTAGGGACTAATGCTAGTTCTGGATTGTCAACAAAATTAATCTCAAATTTATCCTTAGCTTTTTTATAATTATTCTTCCATGTAATTTGAACATATCCTTTTCCTGCATACTTAACTCCATCACCTTTCTTTGTATTCCCATATTTCAATGCAGTACTCCTTCTAGATTTACTCTTACCTAAAACAGGATCATACATTTCTTCATAATATTTCTTTCGTACTTCCTCAGAAGACCAATAAGACTCGATCACGGGTTTGTAAACTTTAGTTTCATGTTTGATCGTTGCTAATATATATGCAATTTGTTTTTTTGTAAAAGGTTGACCTTTTTGGGTTATATACTTTTCTATTCCCTCAAATATAATCTCAAAACTATCTTTTAAATCGTCTGTTATTTTCTCAAATTCAGTTGAATATTCTTCATAGAAATATACTCTATCGATAAAGCAGACGTATAAACTACACCTTTTCATCTGCTCCACAAAAGCAATGGGATGAAAATAATAAAAGCGATTATCCTTAAATTTACGCCAACTCACATCAATAAAAGGTACTTGACTTCGTTTCTCGGTAAATTCCTTTTGTGAAAAAATAAGATCTTGCCAAAACATCGAATATCTACCCTCATCCTTTGACGTCTCACCCAAACGAAACGGTTTCTCTATAAGTGAATCTAAATATACATCAACTGGAGAATCTTTTAACCCGACTACAGGAATTTTAATAGATGAGCAAATATCCAAAGCTTCTACTTTGGTCTTCAAACTACTTAGAATCGACTCTTTCTCTTCTTCGGTGACCTTATCCCCTAAAAAAGACTTCACTTCAGACTCTAAACTCCCATAATCCACGCCCCATTCACTTTGATGATAGCAAACCATCTTTGATAACTTCTCCTGAATATACCCATTACGCTGGGCATATCTCAGCTCTTGACTACTTAGTTCATTATCTCCATTGGTATCTATTAAATTCCAAATGTCTTTTAAAAACTTCGGACAATCTTGCTCTTCTAACAGTTTGGCTTCTTGCTTATATAAAAACTTATCGGGCTCTTCATTGTAGACTTTAAAACCAAATGATTCCCAATCGTAGGATGATATCCGTTCAACGCTAGCGTCTTTTGATGAAATAAAACCTTCAATCTTTTTAGACACAAGTAAGTTGTGCTCATTTCGAACCGCTGTACCTGTTTCAATCTTGAACCATTTCTCATCATCCATATAATGGATACTATCTTTTAGTTCTGATTCCTTTATAAAATAGTCATGACCTAAACTATCATTCTTAACCTCTTCTATTGGTTTATTAGTATGGGCAAAAACATTGAAATTATCCTGTAATATATATTTATCGCTTGGCTTTGATGTTAAAGCAATATCTGTCTTTCTCACCCAAAACTTTGTACTATCACTTCCAAACGTAAAAGAGACACGCCGACGCTTCTTTCCCTCTTGATTCGGGAGCTTCTTTACCAAGTTAAGTGTCGAATCTGCTTTCAATGTTGCGCTAAAGATCTTATTTAATGCTTGTAAATCTTTAGGCCTATAAACATTTTTTTGATAAGTTAAATCACTCCGATATACATCACGCACTTGTTTATGTAGAGATATTTGACAATATTGCTCTGAATCTATATTGCTGAATTCATGAACAGTAACCTCATCATCTTTTTTTAGGACACAAGAAGTACCCTTCTTTAGTTCAACACCTTCTTTTATTTTAATATATTTCTTGCTGTTCTTGACATCATCTTTATCCCCGCATACTCCCTTTAAAAATTCAGTAGGGTCTTCTTCGGTAAATACTTCAATATGACACGTGCGATGATTCTCATGTCCTTTAAATTGATATTGTCCAGTATACCCTATAACATCTCCAGCTTTACATACAATATCACACTCTTCTCCTGTAATAATCTGATCAAAATGTTTCTCATCAATAGAACTGCTATTTGATTTTTTGATGTTATTGACATATACATAGCTTGTTGATTTTTCTCCATTCACAGAGATTACTTTTGCCCAATTTCCAGTTTGTTGACTAGGATCAATCTCCAGCTTAGTCCCACGAGCCAAAACACGAATAATACTACCATTGGGTTTACTTCTCAATCTTAGACCAAGATCACCATTGCTTCCATTATCCTTGTTATAAGTGACAGTAACTTTTTGTGACTCTTCGTCTACTTTTACATATCGTTCAGGATTTTTCTCATCATACTTCCACAACAAATGTTCATTATAAACAGTACCATTAGGGCTCGTATAGTTAACTTTCACATAGTTATCAGGAGTGTCACCTGTATTAACTAGATCCAATACAGTTCCAAATGGAACAACTGCAACTGGAGACTCTTTAGGTCTAGATCTCAAGTTTAAACCACGAACAGCACTTGCATCTTTGTCGTTACTTTCTTGTGTTACTTGATAACATTCTTTTTTAAAAATAGATGGCAATCTCTTTTCATCACTATCTGGAAAAGTTGGCATCTCATCATAAGTCATCAAATGGTGATACAAAGAAAAGAATCTAAGCACCCTTCCCTCTGGACTTTCATATTTGTGTTGCAGTAATACAAATCCATTAGAAACCTTCATCCCATCAACGTCTATAGGTTGTTTGGACATCCTATAAGCTACTACAACCCCATCTGTTATAGCCTTAATAGGGGCTTGGCTACCTTCATTTACATGAAAACCTCCATGCCAATTAAACTGACTTCCAATAGGATAACTGCCAACGGTATTATTCTGTCCAAAATTCTTTTCTTTAAGTCTAATATTAATAGGAAATTCGAATTTCATGCCTCTCAATTAAATCGAAAAATCATAATATGGTAAAAAACCATTCTCTTTGGCTTCCTCTTTTATCTGCTCCTGATTGGCTTTGGCTTCTTTCAAACTAGAACCATTCTTGCTTCCAGTTACCGCATCTTTCGCTTTATTAAACCACAGATCTAATTTCTTTGGCTTAGGAAATGGAATCTCTATTTCTTTTAGTGTAATCTTCTTGTTTGAAATTTTAGTTCCAATTATAACCGTAGGTTCTCCTTGGGTAATAGACCCACCATGAGCAGTCATGCACCCCATCGTTACAGCAGGTTTACCATTAATCAATACTGTGGCTTCTCCCTGGGCAATCACATCAGGAGGCCCTGCACAAGTACAGGTGTCACCCATTAAGGCTGCGGGTTTGCCTCCGATCAAAACATTGGGTGATCCGGGACCTATCACTGGACCTCCAACATGAGGTACTGTTCCTGTAACCATCGGGCACAGATGCATGCTACCAACAGTAGCAACTGGTTTTCCTGCCATAATTGTAAGTGTTTAGAATGTTTCTTTATTAAAAAGAATCAAATTAAAAATGATAGTCATATTCTCATGTTATTCAATAGGTCTTCTACAAACCACCAAAGGCTATTTATTTAAGACCTTCACATATAAACATTAATTGTTCACATTATGAATTAATCTTAACTATAGCCCCTTCAATACTTGTCTCCACAGATGAAGATACCACGACCTTTGTTTGACCTGCGATCTCTACAGTTTGTTGCCCAGTCACTTCAACTTTTTGTCCCGCTACGGTGATGGTATCGGAGGAGGTCGAAACGGAAGAGCTAGAGGTAGCTAGGGTGGTGGTATCGCTTCCCACAATATTGACCTCCTTGCCTTGTATATTTACGGTACCATCTTTGTTTAGCTCGATGGCAGCCTCTCCTGACACCATAGAGATGGTCTCTAGTGAATTGAAGGAGATGGCTTTCTCTCCATCCAAACAGACTGTATTGCCTGCACCATCGATAAGCATAATGGCACCCTTTTCATCATCAAAAACAATCGAGCAACCACTACGGGTCGTGATACTTTTGGTTTTGTTGTTGTCGCCACCCCCAGCACCACTATTACCATGGAATAGACTACCTAAGGCAAAAGGGCGGTTGGGGTCGTTATAACGAAATCCTAATAACACTTGGTCTCCCACTTCGGGAATAAAAACAAAACCTCTATTGGATGAGACCACATCACTCATTCCTGCATCAGGGGAAACAATACGTATCCACGATGTTTTCATCTCCCCTTCTTGCCAATTCATCTTTACTCGGATACGTCCTTTCTGATCTGGATCTTTGTTGTCGATCACCTCTGCCAATTGCATCTGGGCTTGAGGTAAAGTAACATGGGGTAGTGGGAGGGTTTCGACAGAAGCAGAAATGGCTTCTAGTTTATATTCATAATATCCATTCTCTCGAACGATATGCTTGATGCCAATCACTAAATACTGTCCATAAGTCTGCTCGTCGAACTGTTGCATATCCCACTTGGCTGATTTCACCTCGATCAAACTACCAATAGTCAGTCCTGATTTCATCCCTGTTGCCCATATCGTATGGGATCTAGCGGCATCGGCTGCTTGATGTTTTTTTAGATAGCTATCCACATCGCCTTTGTTCGACATAAAACGATGTCCATAACTACTTCCTTCCAAACGATACAAACTATTGGATGCTGTTAAAGCTATGCGTCCCAGATCATTTAAACCATCAACATTTCCATCGGATATCCCTGTGGCTAACTCATCAGACATCGCATTGTAGCTCATTACTTTCTGTTTGAAAGGTGCAGTATGAAGTCGCACATCAATACTACTTATGTCACTTCCATACTCCACCTCTATAGGCTCCTGAGAGTTCTCTGGCTTACCAAAACAGAGCGTTGTACCATCATAATACATCCACTCTCCATATTGATAGGAGAGGCGTTTAAGAAAATCATAACCTGACTCTAGATATTGGGTTTCATAAGGGATCTTTGAAGTATACTGAGGTTTCACTTGTATTTTAACATCACTCTTTTCTGCCACCTCTTGTACGATCTCTTCAAGACTCTTATCCAACCAAGATTGCATATGAGGCATGGCATCAAGTTTTATGGTACGAGATGTTCCGGTAATCTCCAATTTCCCATGATGTCCTTTGGAGTGTGATAGAGCAATATCGGTAACGACGCCTCTAAAAATAAAAGTATCTACTGAAAATGACAACTCTTTACCAATCCATGATTTTGATTTATCTAGCGTATGGTTTCCCTCTTTTTCGGCCACCTCTAGATCCAAGATAAGCGTTAGGATATGATGTTCATGAATCTTTTGATCCAGCACAACTTGTTGAAACGACGGAATTTCTACATCATCGATCTTTAGTGAGATATTATTTTCTTTCATTTCCAGAAATCTTTACTGTGAGTATTTTTAAAATCAACAGAAACAGAATCCTTAGTACAATGACTGTCATACGGATGCCCTTGCGAATACAGAAACTATTTCATTCGATAGATAATACCAATATATACATTCAAATGAGCGACACCCTTACGTTATAAATTGCTTATCTATTGTTTAAATATCTCAACCGGGAAAAGCTATGATGCCATATTTTGTCTTGCAGAGACAAGATATATACACAAGCCCTTGTAGCTTACATGAAAAGTATAATAGGCATAATAGTAACACCTCATGGTAATAATCTATAAATCACACACATAACAATATATCCGTTACTATGATAAGCAGCATAAAGACATAAAAATAGGGATCATAAGATTATCGATCATAATTGAAGTGCATTATAAATTAAGAGAGACACAAAGTGTCTGCTAAAACAGCAACTTCATGTCTCTTTACAGTTTGATAAATCAAACTTATGCTTTTGGCCAGCGGTTATCTAATGCTGCATTACCAACATAAATCTCTTCCGCAGAGAAGGTCACTGTAATCGCCATAGGTACATCGTTGTTTACATCAAGATTCTCTTTGTAGTATACTACATAAGCATTCTTGAACTCGATCTCCTTCATCTTCGCGTCTTCTTCTGTCTTCTTATAAACGATTTTTCCTTCGATTGGCTTGAATTGGCTATTCAACATAGCTTCAACAAGTGAAGTATCCTCTGTAGATTCGATGGTAACAGTAATTCTGCCCCCCAATACATTTGATGATGGTTTTCCTTTTGAATCCGTATTACGACTGAATTCATAATTTGAGCCAAGTACATCAAATTCTTTACCCCCGGTAACAAGTGTTGCTCT
>JAONJW010000098.1 GCA_028377305.1 Prolixibacteraceae bacterium
CTCTTCATCAGGACAAAACAGACGTTCCGACATTACCTGATGATGATAAGAAAAATAGGTCTTCCAGTGCATCGGGTCTCCCACCTCAACAGAGTGAAATAATCCATCTCTGGAGAGACAAAAACGACCATCCTTTAGTTCTATCTCACACTCCGTACTTAGGAATGGATAAACAATACCATCACAAAAGGATTTAATAAAGCGAGGAAATTCTGCAAAGTGGAGATAAAATGTTTCTCTTCCACCTTTATCTCCATCAAGATACCCTACCTGTAAAAGAATCCAAGGATTGGATGGTGTCAGATCATATGATACATGAATATCTGTTACCTGTTTAAGAATATAGTGTCTCATGCTTTTCTAATTATTTATGACACTACAATGTTAGGTAGCTTCTATGCATTCTATCTGCAAAGAAAAATAATTCTAACGTTACAACTATTTTATAAGAAATGACACATTTACAAAAAACAGACTCTCCATCACTTTCTCAAAGACATATATAAGAATGGCAACTTCTTACGAAGCTGCCTTAATGAAGATATAATCATAGAAGAAAGTCTCTATCATTAGAAGTTAATAAAAATCTTAATTCTCTAACCCCTCTATTTCAAACGAGTTGATATCATAGATCTCTTCAGCCTCTGATTCCATTTCATCATTAAAATAGGATAATGAACTTTTCAGCAAAGTGTTTAGAACAACTAATTCACCTCGATCTACAGAAATATCTATCGTGTACTCTTTATCTTTAAACATGATCACACCACTCCATTCATAAGCTTTTTCAGTATTAGGAAATCGAGATGGAGCACAATTATAATTCAGTTCTAATATATCTGAAACTTTGAAACTCATCCCCACTTTATGAGACGGAACCGGCTTTTGATACACAGTATTATATAGCTCTAAAGCCTCCAACATGGCATCTAACTCATCTTTAACAATATAGGATGTTACACGATAGGTTTTACTAACTTTATTATAATGGAACTCCTTCTCTTTGTCATCAGCATTATTTTGAGACATAAAAGACAGCCTACCAATCTCAGAATAATAATAATCGGCTGTAAACTTTATTGTTTTTAATGTATCCTTAGAACGCATTCCAACAACTTCTACAAACGATATCTGAAAGTCTTGTAATTCTCCTATTTCGGTTACTTCCTGCTTGATCACCTCATTGGTACGAGAAAGTAAGTCGCTGGCTGTTATATCTTGAGCATGAATCGATGAAGTCAAGAGTATTAAAATAATAAAAAGATATGTTTTGTTCATAACAAACGATTTGATTGAATAATGAGACCAATTTAACAATTTTCATTTAAAAACATTATTTTACATTTATTATTTACCACATATCACTATCCGTTGAACGTACATCTTTGTAGATGAAATGCAAAAAGAAAGAGAGGCTTTTCTTTCAGCCTCTCTTTCAACAGAAAGATAAATAATCTATCATTATAAACTACACATTGTTAATGTAGTTGACCTCGATCCGAAATTATGGTTATTATTTTAAGACACATAAGGTCTGACTAATGATAGAATCTATCTATATACAATTAATATTTAACGATTCGAGTTCTGTAAATTACTTGATTTCCTTCTACAATCTCAAATAGATATATTCCCTTATCAAAAGATGACACATCAATTTGTGTTGGATAAAAATACCCCCTAGCGACAGGTTTCATATATACTTCTTGTCCTAAGATGTTACGTATAATGACTTTCCCATCTGTAGCAAAATCGTATGAGGCACTAATATTTAATACCGATGATACAGGATTCGGATAGAGTGTTACTTGGATATTTTCATTAGCATTCGCAGATGAACTTTCCATATAGGAACGAGGAGTCATAACCTCAACTGAAGGTGTACTCATTGCCAAATAGTACATATTCTCAGAAAGATGATTTCTCTCTTCATCGTTTACTTGATCTTCAACACACACTAGTGAGAGCCCTGTTGTTCTAATAGAATTACTCCCTAAAAGTGCAGGCCATCCACCATTGCCACCTTTGACTCCCGCTTGAGTAACAGCAGCAAAATTCGCACCTGGTAATGTTGTATATGTTGCTCCTGCAGTTACATAATTCTGCATCCCTTTTATCGAAGTAGTAGTAATTCCAGCCTGCATTACCATTCCTTGATAATTATGACGACCTGCTTCCATCACCACATAACCGACGTCCTCAGTAAAGTGAGCCATAGAAACCTCTCCAACTAGCTTTGTTACAGAGAGCTGAGTTGAAGTTGGAGGATTAGTTCCAGCATTAGAACTTGTGTAACATACAGTCCAAGTAGGATTATTGGCACTCATTACCTGTCCAAATATCGTAGGTCGGGTATATTTATTTGCATACGTTCTTAACTCAGGAATATAACCATTAGGTTGAGATGAGGTTTTCACACTAGAAACAACCTTTGCTTCCATCTTAAACTCATGCACTTCCTGAGTGTATACCCCTTCCTCAACCACCAAGAAATGTGTTGTGTAATTTTGAGGTAGAGGCTTGTCACTTGGGACTTGTAGCCTTGCCTGGAAACTATTGTTAGTTACGTTCTTAACCCGAACAACAGCACTTGTTGTAGTTAAACTTGGAACTGTTACAGTTCCAACTACTACAGGCTTGGTATAGTTCTTTGTTAAGGTGATCGTTTCCCACTCTGAAGATAGAGCTATCATTTTTGTTTCCATTAATATCTCGGGAACCTCATAACAGGTGATATGATTGTCCTTCACTATCACATCTTCACCATTGGCATTGACAGCCTTCAATGACACACGATATTCACCAGGAATATCATAACGTACTACAGGACTCTCATCAGTACTTGTAGCTGGCTCTCCCCCTTCAAAAGTCCACTCAAATGCAGACGCTCCAGTTGAAGTCGACTTGAAAGATACCTCTCCGCCATTTCTCACTCTTGTTACATCTGTATTAAACCTAGCAACAGGAGTGGATGTATTTTGGAATCCAATAGGAATGGTTATTGGTTCGGAGTAGGCAAAATCATTACTTACAGCAACTACCTCAATGGTCACTTTCTGCTCATTTGGAAGACGTTTTAACTCTTGAATAAAATATCCTCCACATGTACTTCCTCCAATATGGGTACGTGTGCCATCTAAATTCTTTTTATATACATTGTAATAATAGATTCGCTGCATATCTACATCAGGCGAATGATCCCAACTTAAACTTACGGAAGCCACCTCAGCAGTTGCTTCTAGTTGATTTACTACTTCAAGATTAGATGGTGCTACAGGCGCAACAGGGGTTTCATTAAGGACGGAGAATCGACCAATTTTCATCTCATAATTACTTCCTGCCGATCCTTCAACCATCAAAGAGATACTTTGAATTCGCTTCCCTGCTAATTGTCCAATTGCAATATTCTTGATATTCCATTCTGCAGTAGTACTGTTTCCCAATGGGAAAAAATGCCACTCGTCAGACGCAGCATTCGTACATAGTGCCAACTTCATATTAGAAGGTTGATTTGCTTTCCCACTCTTAAACACCACTTGGAAGTTTGTTTCTGAACTTACTGGCAAGTCGGACATATAGAGACGCACCTCTTTTTGAGAGGTCACATTTCCATCTATTTTAAGACAGTTACTTCCATAGAATGCATCATCCCAATCAAAACCAACGTTTAATTTTGGACCAGAACCTAAAACAATCCATCGCCATGTTGGCAAAATATCTTGGAAAGTACGATTACTCCAGGGACGGTTACGAATCATCATACCATTCTCAAAGAACTTTTGTCCATGCCCTGTTCCAAAGTTGGTTACAAATGGGACTGAAGTTATTGGTGTTGTTGCAGGAATATAGTTTGCAATACCTTTCCAATGCCATGGACCAACCGTATTCTTCGGGTTATGATTCTGACCAACCCAAAAGCGACCAGAACGATCATAAAAATCATTCATATCTTTAGCTCTTCGCCATGTCGTTGCATCTGGATTGAATATCCCTACAGAGGTATTATGAGGACGTCCTTTGGGACAAATCAATGGCATACACCTAGAATTCGCATTGGTATTCAAAACATCATTTCTTGTCATTTCCACTTCAATTCCAGAATAGACATCATAAGGACTACGCCCCAACTCTTTGGCTTTTTGTCCTGATCGATAAGGATAAGATGAGGTTGGAGAAGATCCTCCCCAAGTCCACCAATAGTTTAAGAAGAACTCATCGCTAACCACCTTATTACCATCCTGAAAATAACATTTATTTGCATCGTTGAGCATATTCTGATAGCTAATTCTACCCGACTCAATTAATGCATCATAAAAGTGAATGGATAGATCTAAGCCCCTCTGTTTAGATGCCTTCTCAAAATATTTAAGGAATTCCCTTAACGACCTGGCTTGATTTGGACTAAGCGCTCTCTCAAAATTATAGAAGTAGCCATCAAAACCGAAATACTCACAAGCATCGATAAGCTTGTCAGCTACTCTAAATCTTCCATCTAACTCTTTTTTAAAAAGGATAGGGTACCAACTACTAAGACCTTCTCCTAGTAATCCATATGCTCGGACACCATTTCTATGGGCTGCATCAATAATATCAGCAGGAGGTGCCGTCATATTAAAAGGACCGGAATAGTTTATGTCCCAACAAGCATAACTATAAACATACTGCCAATAGCTAAAACACCACAATTCATCACTAAGATAGCCATGAGGAGTGCGTCTACTTGCATGACCTACATTAGGAGAAGAAGAAATTGAAAGGACATGCACTTTTGCCTCATTCGCTCGGGCATTTTTATTAGCCTTTAGTGCTGAAATATAGCTGCGTTTTGCTATTGGAACAGTACTTCGTATGTAGGCATCATCTTCTTCACCTGGAGTCCACTGTAAGATTGTTGATGTTTTCTTAGTCCATGTGTAGGTTTGATTGGCGGGCATTTTCTTCAACTTCTTTTTAGGGTTTATTGCCACAGTGGTTAAAGAGGAAAGGAATACTACCATCAGGCAGATCAAAAAGGATAATCTTTTCATAAAATTACATATTAGATGATTAAACAACAACCGTCAATTCGATTGTGTATTTTGGATATTCAAATAATAAAGAGGACTTCATGTGCAAATCTACTTATCGGGCAAACAGTTTAATCTGATAACAGCAAATACAAGATTAATTTATTAACTCCCCGAGTCCATAATTTTATGGTTTCATCATTTTGGTGTTATGTATTTATTGTTCAATCAAGTTCTATTTACTAATAACGATAATTAGACAACTAATTGACTTAATTAGGTATTATCCTTACCTACATCTTTTAAAATAAATCTCTATTAAAGATAATACGATCATCCAGCACTTAGGGTACATCAACACATGTTACACAACAGAACATTCAGAATATCAATAGTATAGCCAGCAGCTAGGATTAAACACCTTCGATTATATGGACATTAATGCCTATTACAACCATATTATACACATATCATATTATCTAGAATTTTTTATATGGCAATAGAATAAACGGCATAATGACACAATTGTATTATATTTTATGTAAATAAAACATCCAATGGAGTTATACATTCAGAAAGCAACGCTCTTTTTGAAGTGGATAATACACAACCCACAACAATCGATGAATCCTATATCTATCCATTACATAGATAACAGGAAAAGGAATCAAAAACTTAAGAAATAAAATAACTGGTTTAACCCATCATTACAATAGGGTCTATTCTAGCGATACAAATATTTGTAATATTTAAAAACCGGGATTCTCTACGAATCAATAAAGATAAGGCGATATGTTAGGTAGGCTATGCAAATATCTTAGTCAATCCAGAGTTACACCGAACTTTGTTTAGAGTAGTTCTAAAAGCTTTTTATTATTTAGAATATTTCGTGACTCTATCACTATCTACTTCATTATGAAACATCTATATCCCGATTACAATTGCCTATTGTACTCTACCAATAGATTACTACTGGAGAAAGAAGGATTAAAGCGAGCGTTAATGCTAGGCATGGTTTATATTAGTTTTATCCACAACTCTGGGCTAGCTCTTTGTCAACTTGGACTACATCATTCGAATTAGAATCCCTCTTAGTATATTACGAGATCCTTTGAAAGGGATAAACAGTGAACAAATATCGACTTAACATAGACGTACCCGATACATATTTTAGGGCACATCTACGTTAAAGTTGTATCAAGATTCGTTTGTTTTCTTTATATACAACGATATCGAGATTTTCTAAAACGAGAGCCTCACCAAAGAGAAGAGTGTATATCTATAAAGTAACCAAACATTATTATGAGTAAGAACTCTTTCAAGAAATACTATTCTGACAACTCTTTTAAATCAAAAGTGATTTGCAGTTTTTGTTCACTCCACTCCCATAGCTTTTTGGCAACGTCCATATCTTTGGATACACGAGAAGAATCAACCACTGTAGGCTCTCCTTTAAGCTCTTTAAAGCCATCTGGCCCCACAAAGCTACCTGGCTCAATGTAAGGATCTAAAAGGGCTCTTAATGTAGGCATCGCTCCTTCATCAGCATTTTGAAATATGAAACGTTCTAAAAGTTTCACTACAGGTTTTTGGGTCGGAGATATGTATTGAAAAAGATTTGTCGAAGAAGCACCGGGATGTGCAGCATAAGATTTTACGTGACTTTGGTTCTTTGAAAGTCTACGTTGAAGTTCATAAGCAAATATAAGGCAGGCTAACTTACTTTGTCCAT
>JAONJW010000099.1 GCA_028377305.1 Prolixibacteraceae bacterium
GCAAAACTAGAAGACAAATAAATCGCACCCATCCTTTGGGGCAAATACACAACTTCCAAAATATCAATAATATAGAAAAAAAGAAAATTACACCAAACTATTTTGAATATTTGACTCTTTCAATTCTAATTCAATCAGCTTAAACGAACGATTTATATTTCTTTCTAGATGAAGTCTACCTAACAAATAATCCACAATAAATTTCTGATACCCGTCTAACCATTCATCATGAAAATGTGATAACGAAATCTCTCCTCTACCATGATCATATTTCATGAATAAGTGCTTTTCTAATTGATCAATATCCTGCAATAATACCTCAAATCTAGTATCATTTCTCTGATCTCCTTTTGACAATTCAAAAAAATAATAATTTGATTCATCCGCTTCAATAAAAGATAATATATACCCATATTCTTCATCGACCTTCATTACTCTAGTGTACACAAATGAGTTATAATTAGATATTTTTGGTTCTTCTATGAGTACAATATCTTCGACGCCACAATCTTTTACAAGATAAAAAAGAGACATCATTGATAGATCTAAAATCCGATAAGGAATATTATCATACAATGTCTTAACTAAGAGAGTATCAACACATCTATCATTAACTACATTAAGAGATAGAAAACACAATATTTCACCACTATTCTTCTCTGTAATCAACAACCTACATTGGTCATTTAAAACTCTGTAATTTTGATCAAAAAGAAGATATGCTAACACCTCATACTTAACATTATTTCTACCTTTAATCATATATAAGATATAACTACAAAACCGAATATCTCGCTCACTAGGATAGGGTATATTTGAAGAAAGCTCATCTAATCGAGACAAGTTTTCTATTAAATCCGCATCATCAGAGTAGGAAGCAAGAGACTTGTATGGTAAACTAAAAAAGAGTGTACTTTCCATAAAGCGAGGCTTCTCTTCAATAAAACCCATTGAATAAAGATATAGAAAAACATTTTTCACTAGATCAGTCATCTCTATATCTGTGAGCTGACATCCAGTTCGATCATGATTCTTATGGACAAACTCCATCCACCGTTCATCCTTACTATAAACAAAACTCTTAAGAAATAATGATGGAAAATCCTTATACTGAAAAGTTACAATTGACTCACTAAAACTCGTAGTATAGGTAACATAGAAATGAAGATAAGGCTGATAAGCTACCAGAAAATACTGATCTTCATTACTAAAGTCATGAAATGAAAATATTTCCTTATGTATTTTTATTGCAAAAGATAAGGATGAATCGGAAATATCATTAAGAGGTTCGATAAAGTTCATATGCATTGTCACTACAGTATATACAATTAATACAATTCATACGAATAAAAGTTTAACTTTCCACTTATGTGATTTATCACCTAGAGTAACCATTCAATGTAACAAACGTCGACAAGATCAATCAAAAGACTAATTATCAATATATTACAAACCCCTCGCAAGACCTATTTTTATCATGTATTCATATATAAACAACATAAAAAAAGGCTATCTCCAAAGGAGATAGCCTCATTAATATATTGTTTATGATAATACTACTCTTCGATTGAAGCAAGTAGCACTTCCATAATCTTCTTACCTGCGGTAGATACACTCGTACCAGGTCCAAAAATTGCAACCACACCAGAATCATATAGATAATCATAATCCTGAGCTGGAATAACTCCACCTGCAATAACCATGATATCTTCACGACCAAGCTTCTTAAGTTCTGCAATCACAGCAGGAACAAGTGTCTTATGTCCTGCAGCCAATGAAGAGACTCCAAGTACATTAACATCGTTCTCAACAGCTTGTTTCGCTGATTCCTCTGGAGTTTGGAACAATGGTCCCATATCAACATCAAAACCTAAATCAGCATAACCAGTAGCAACTACTTTTGCTCCACGGTCATGACCATCTTGACCCATTTTAGCGATCATGATACGAGGCTGACGTCCTTCTTTTTCTGCAAATTTAGCAACAAGCCCTTGAGCTTCTGTAAATTCTTTATCGTTTGATGCTTCTGACTTATACACGCCTTCAATAGTTCTAACCACCGCTTTATAACGTCCACAAACTTTCTCACATGCATCAGAGATCTCACCAAGAGATGCTTGCTTTTCAGCTGCCTTAACAGAAAGATCTAATAAGTTACCTTCTCCTGTCTCTGCACACCTTGTGATAGCATGTAATGCTTGTTGACACTCTTCCTCATTACGTTCTGAACGCAACTTGTTCAAGCGCTCAATCTGTGCTTGACGAACAGCAGTATTGTCGATTTCTAGAATATCAATTGGATCCTCTTGTTCCAAACGATACTTGTTCGTTCCAACAATAGTTTGAGATCCTGAATCAATACGTCCTTGAGCACGAGCAGCTGCCTCTTCAATACGCATCTTAGGAACTCCTGTCTCAATCGCTTTAGACATACCTCCAAGTTTTTCAACTTCTTGAATACGTTCCCAAGCTTTATGTGCTAGATCTTGAGTCAATGACTCAACATAGTACGATCCTGCCCATGGATCCAATGAACGACAAATTTCTGTCTCCTGTTGGATATAAAGCTGCGTATTACGAGCAATACGTGCAGAGAAATCAGTAGGAAGTGCAATCGCTTCATCCAATGCATTGGTGTGAAGTGACTGGGTATGTCCTAATGCTGCAGCCATTGCCTCAATAGCCGTACGACCCACATTATTAAATGGATCCTGCTCTGTCAATGACCATCCAGAAGTCTGAGAGTGCGTACGCAACGCCATAGACTTAGGATTCTTTGGATTAAATTGTTTCACAATCTTAGCCCATAACATACGAGCAGCACGCATCTTAGCAACCTCCATAAAGTGATTCATTCCAATCGCCCAGAAGAAAGACAAACGAGGTGCAAACTGATCCACAGTCAATCCTGCATCTATACCTGTTCTCAAATAATCTAAACCATCAGCTAAAGTATAAGCCATCTCAATATCAGCTGTTGCACCTGCTTCTTGCATGTGATAACCTGAGATAGAGATAGAATTAAACTTAGGCATATAGTTAGATGTAAACTCAAAGATATCAGCAATCGACTTCATCGAAAACTTAGGAGGGAAAATGTACGTATTACGCACCATAAACTCCTTTAGGATATCATTTTGAATCGTACCTGCAAGTTTATCCATAGATACACCTTGCTCTTTTGCAGCGACGATATAGAAAGCCATAATTGGAAGTACTGCTCCATTCATGGTCATCGAAACAGACATTTTGTCCAGTGGAATTTGATCAAATAAGATACGCATATCCATGATCGAATCTACTGCCACACCTGCTTTACCTACATCACCAATCACACGAGGGTGATCTGAATCATATCCACGGTGAGTAGCCAAGTCAAATGCAATAGATAAACCTTTCTGCCCTGCTGCCAAGTTTCTACGATAGAATGCATTAGACTCCTCTGCGGTAGAGAAACCTGCATACTGACGTACAGTCCATGGACGCATAGCATACATTGCTGAGTATGGTCCACGAGTAAATGGTGCAAGACCCGAAGCATAGTTCAAATGCTCCATACCTTCAAGGTCTTCTTTCGTATATACCGACTTAACGGGAATCTGCTCTGGAGTCATCCAGCTCTTTTCTATCCCGTTGTTCTTTTGCCAAGTAAAGCCATCTGTGCTATTATTGGCTGTTTTTATATTGATGCTCTTAAAATCTGGCTTCATAATAGTAATAAGATTCTTAGACTCCCAAAAGCAAATCACTTTTGAGAAAAGATCTAACCTTCAAATTAGTTAATTCCCAACTTTGCTGAATAACCTTTTAGGTCTTCTAGCACATTACTCTTAACGTGAATGAAGTTCTCAACACCTTTCGATTTAAGTTCTTCCATACACTTAGGAGCTCCAGCTACAACAAAGATAGCTTCATCTTGGATCATCTCTAATGCCTCAGGAGCAAGTGTCTCATACTCTTCGTCTGAACTACAAAGTACAATAACATCTGCGCCAGCTTCTTTTGCGGCCTTGACACCCTCTTCGATCGTTGCAAATCCGTTGTTATCTTGTACATCCATACCAGATACTGCAAAGAAATTACATGAGAATTGAGCTCTTGCTTTTCTGAACGTTAGATTACCAATTGTCAACATATAAGCCAATGGGCGCTTGTTCTCTTTTGCATAAAGATCTGTCTTGTATCTCAATGCTTCGAAAGCCTCAGCACCACGATAAGTTGACAATGTATCAATCTCTGAACCTGCTGCTCTCTGACTTACTGGAGCCAAGATAGCATCAGACAACTCACGATCCATATGTTCTGTGAAGTTAGGAAACTGGTTTACACCAAGTATATCCTCTCTACGAGTTGCAATATGAAGATCTCTCTTAGATGCTGTCGATTTAACAGCTTCTTGTATAGAACCAGCTTTTAAGCTTGCCAAGAAACCACCTTGCTCTTGAACTGATAGAAAAATTTTCCAAGCTTGCTCCGAAATAGATTCCGTTAGCGACTCAATATAGTATGATCCAGCACCTGGGTCAACAATCTTATCAAAATGAGACTCTTCTTTCAACAACAACTGTTGATTACGAGCGATTCTTTCTGAAAATACAGTACTCTCTCCATACACCTTATCAAAGGTAGATACTGTCATCGAGTCTGTTCCACCTAAAATAGAAGACATAGCCTCTGTTTGCGTACGAAGCATATTCACATATGGATCGTATGCTGACTTATTCCACTGAGAAGTTTCTGAATGAATCAACATCTTACAAGAATCATCATTGCTCGCGCCAAATGCTTTAACAATTTGAGACCACAACATTCTTCCTGCACGAAGTTTAGCTAACTCCATGAAATAGTTTCCACCAGTTGCAAAGTTGAATTTAATAGCTGTTGCTGCTTCATCAACTGTTAGACCACGCTTCACCAACTCAGATAGGTACTCAGCTCCTTGAGCCAAACCATAACCTAACTCTTGAACAATGCTTGATCCACAGTTATTAAAGAATTTTGCATTAACAGCAATCGTACGGAAGTTAGATACAGAAGAAGCAGCCTCCAAATTGCTCTTCAAACTATCCATTGCCGAATCCACACCATGTGCAAATTTACCTGTTGCTATATAACGTCCAATAGGATCGTTTGCAACAGATGCAACTACTTTAGTTTTATCAACACCCGAAGCATTTAAATATGCAACAAATGCATCAACAACCGCTTTGTTCTTGCAACAAATCTCAAAGTTAACTTCAATCGCTGTTACATCAATATCTTTCAACAAAGTAGCCATCATTGCCTCAGAAACCTCTACATCATTTCCGATAACGAAACCTAATGAAGTGATTCCCTTATTAAGAACATTTAATGCTTTTGCATTAGCTTCCTCAACATTACTTACAAGAATATTTTGACGAACATACCAATCGTTATTGTTCTTCTTTGCTCCACGAACAAATGGGAACTCTCCTGGAAGTTGATCTAAGTGTTTTAGTGAAGACAAGTTTTCTTCACGATAAAATGGCTGCACATCGAATCCCTCATTTGTGCGCCACACTAGGGCTCTTTCAAAATCTCTACCCTTTAAATCTACGGTGATTTTCTCAGTCCATTGTTCAGTACTAATGGGTGGAAAATCCTCGAACAATTTTATATTTTTTTCTGCCATAATTTTGGTAAAACTGTTTAAGGAAAAATCGTTTGCCAAAATTAATGGTTTTCAAATGCTTTACATCAAAAATCCCTTTTTTTTTCCCCATTTTATATTACAAAAATGAAAAAAATACATATAAAGACAATAAAGTCTCATATACAAACCCATATTACCAACTAAAATGAGGAATAATACTCAAAAAAAAGATAGTGCGCCAGCAACCCACCAAGACACTAAAAATCAACAAAATCCAACATCAACCTTGAAACTTTAACATTAACTTAACAATCCAGACACAACAATGGTGACTTTCAAGTATATGTTATTTCAAAACATAACACCAATGTTATGAAACATATAACAAAAAACCTGTTAAATTTCAGTATCCCAAACAAAATCCGCATATTCGTAATCGTAATCCTTTTAGACCTAATAAGGTAAAACAACTAAACCAAGTTTCTCTACACACAAGAGAACTAACAAAAAGTTTATTAGACTTATTTATTATTAACAAAGAACTCACACCTCTTTGTTAACACAAACTTTTTACGACAACTAACTTTTATTAGCCCTTTTTGTCCCCAACAAAAAGGGCTTTTTTGCACCCTATCCTTAACAAGGATATTACAATTAAAACAATCACACACAACAAATTGTTTCGTCGATCAACATTTTTTACACACAATAGTT